>JAJZZT010000093.1:316-4620 GCA_021797415.1 Bacillota bacterium | reverse complement strand
CGGACGCGTGGGGCTTTGGACCGGCCGACGCCCTGTATGTGACGGATGGTTCGACGCTCGACGTGTACGGTGGCCCCCACTTTGCGCTGCGCCTGCGAAAGACCACGAACTGGGCGATGCAGGCAGACCCCGGAACGTCGATTCGCATCCTGTCGGATGGACGCATTCTCGAGCAACATAGTGGTGGAACGATCTCCCTGCTTACGATCGCGGCCCATTCCGTGGCCGTGAGGGATCTCGTCAAACATGCCGGGCCGTGGTGGTACGACAGCAAAAACGGCTACCTCTATTTCGCGGCGCCGGGCAAGTCGTCCTCCGGATCTGAGCCTGTGTGGCGCATGGCTGTCCCGCGATAATCGCACGGATCATAGTTAGGATATATTACTACATGAACCTTAATAAGGGGCATGTGATTTTTGCGCGCGCTCTTTCATCCGCTTGCGTTATGTAAGCGTTATATTTATGTGATTAATTATATGGATAAATACCCTTTATAGTCCTTTAAATGATGATAATGGACTAATTAAAACGAAAAGAGCAGGGTATCCTGTAGAAAACTTGACATGAGAAGTTGTCCTGGTCCTATAATAATATATAACAAATGACTTATTCCACAGCGTGTTTCGCATCTGGCCGTGCAGGGCCGCAGGATTTCCAGCTGTGGCGGAGGAGTGGAATTCATGATCAAAGCGATTGTTTTTGATTTTGACGGCACCGTGATCGACACGGAAACGGCGTGGTATATGGCGTTTCGGGAGATCTACGCGCAGCATGGCGTCGATTTGACGCTGGAACAGTACTCGCAGTGTATCGGAACGAGTCTGCATTCATTCAATCCATATGAATATCTCGTCACCGATCTGCATCTACCGCTGGAGCTTGATGAGCTGCGAAACTCGGTCAGGCGGCGCCACGCAGCGTTGATGGAGGCGGAGAAGGTCCGGCCGGGCGTCGAAGAGTGGCTGGCGGCGGCGAGAAAAAAAGGTCTTGGAATCGGTCTTGCCTCAAGTTCCGCGGCGCAATGGGTGGAGCGCTTTCTGGGGCAGCTTGGCCTGCGGGATTATTTTGCGTGCATCCGGACGGCGGATGACGTGGCTCGAGTGAAGCCTGATCCTGAATTGTACCTCCAGGCACTCTCGTGCTTGGGAGTGCAGCCGCACGAGGCAATTGCTGTCGAGGATTCGCCAAATGGCGTGAAGGCCGCGGTGACTGCGGGGCTGCAGTGCGTGCTCGTGCCGAATGCCATCACGAAATACCTTCGGTTTGACGAAGTGAGGCACAGGGCGGATTCCCTTAGCGATGTGAACCTGGACGACCTGGTTTCGGCGAATTTTGCCGGCTTAACCTAAACGATCCTGTTCAAAAAGAGGGCAGGTAAGACGCGCGCAGTGCAATGGGACATGGGATCAGATCGCCTGCACAGAGGACTTTATCCCATGTCCCCTAGGGAGCAGCCAGAAATGCGGACCGAGCGTACGTTTTTGGGTGCGCGAGGGAGTATTTCTGGCGATGACTCCGTCAGCGCCGGGGAGTTCTGGCCCCTTTTTGAACAATCTCTAAACGAAAAAGGGGGATATGAGGAGATGAAAGCCGTCCACTTTGGAGCGGGCAACATCGGCAGGGGGTTTGTGGGGCTGTTGTTGTCGCAGTCGGGGTATGATGTGTGTTTTGTCGTGCGCAATCCGGAAAAGACCGCCTTGCTTCAGCAGCGGCACCGTTACACCGTGACATTCGCCAATGAGGCCGAGGATTCCGTCGCGGTGACAAACGTGACGGCGATCAGCGTAAACGACCGTGAGGCTGTGATCCGGGCCGTGGCGGAGGCGGATATCGTCACGACGGCGGTTGGAGCGAACGTGTTAAAGAGTATTGCCGAGGTGATCGGCAAAGGGATCGAGTACAGGCTGCTCCATCATCCGCGGCCGCTCAATGTGATCGCGTGTGAAAACGCCATTCGCGCAAGTTCGAGGTTGAAATGGCATGTCTATCCGCACATTTGCGCGGAGATGCAGAACGACGCAAATCAGTACATCGGATTTCCAAACGCGGTCGTGGACCGCATTGTCCCGGCGCAGCATGACAAGGATCCGCTCAAGATCAAAGTGGAACCGTTCTTTGAGTGGATCGTGGAACGATCGGACTTTCGCGGCGCGCCGCCGCAAATCAGGGGCATGCAGTATGTGGATTCGCTGAATCCTTATGTTGAACGGAAGATCTTTACGGTCAATACGGGACACTGCAGCGCCGCCTATCTGGGGTATGTCGAGGGTCTGCAGACCATCCAGGAAGTGATGCGCGACGCGCGCCTGCGGGAAAAGACACAACTGATCCTGCAGGAGACCGGCGAGCTTTTGATCCACAAGTACCATTTCGACAGGGAACAGCACTTTAAATACATCCGCACCATTTTACAGCGCTTCTCAAACCGTCATCTGATGGACAGGGTCGTGCGGGTGGGGCGGTCTCCGATCCGCAAACTGTCCCCGGATGAACGCCTCGTGCGCCCGGCGATGCAGGCGTATGAGCATGGATTGGAAACGCCGAATCTGATGTCCGCGATGGCCGCGGCGCTGATGTTCGATTATGAGAAGGATGCCGAGGCCGCCGCGTTGCAGGCGGCCATTGAACAAAACGGCGTACAGGCGACCATCGCCAAGTTTACGGGCATTCCCCGCAAGCATCCGGTGTACCTGAAGGTTGTGGAGAAGTATCAGCGGCTATTGGCTGCGCCTCTGCGTTCAAAAAGCGTCCACGTCTGAGAGGTTGTTCAAAAAGAGGGCAGAACTCCCCGGTGCATTGCGGCGTCATCGCCAGAAATGCTCCCTCACGTACCCAACAACGTACGCTCGAGGACATGGGATAAACCCAATTCCGGCAGGCGTGTTACAGTACATTTAGTGTCCGATTAGAGCATCGGACACTAAATGCGGAACCATTGCGCCTGCAAAGAGGACCTTATCCCATGTCCCCCAGGTCCGCATTTCTGGCTGCTTCCTTGCACTGCGTGGGTCTTACCTGCCCTCTTTTTGAACTGGATTGAGAGGTTGTTCAAAAAGGGGACGCTCGTCGGGGAGACGGTTATTCGGTTTGAACCGGTTTGCGGCGGCGCGGGCGTGGTACAATCCTAAGCAGCGCGCAGCGCGCCATCAAACCGGGTGAGAGGAAGTGCAAAACGGTGGATTACGTAAAACTGGGCAATACGGGCCTTGATGTATCGCGCGTCTGTCTGGGCTGCATGAGCTATGGGGCGCCTGAGCGCGGCAATCACCGCTGGGTTCTGGATGAGGAACAGAGCCGGCCGTTTATCAAGCGTGCGCTGGAACTCGGAATCAACTTTTACGACACGGCGAACGTCTACTCCGACGGGACGAGCGAGGAGATTGTCGGGCGGGCGCTGAAAGACTATGGCCGGCGCGACGAGATCGTGATCGCGACGAAAGTCCACGGCCGCATGCACGCGGGTCCCAACGGCGCGGGCTTGTCACGCAAGGCCATCATGGCCGAGATTGACAACAGTTTGCGGCGGCTTGGGACGGATTATGTCGATCTCTACCAGATTCATCGCTGGGACTATAGCACCCCGATTGAAGAGACGCTCGAAGCGCTCCACGATGTGGTCAAGGCGGGCAAAGCGAGGTACATCGGCGCTTCCTCCATGTACGCGTGGCAATTCCTCAAAGCGCTGCATGCCGCCGAGAAAAACGGATGGACGCGCTTTGTGTCGATGCAAAATTACCTGAACCTTCTGTATCGCGAGGAAGAGCGTGAAATGCTGCCGCTTTGCCGGGAGGAGAAGATTGGCGCAATTCCGTGGAGCCCCTTGGCACGCGGTCGACTGACGCGGGACTGGGATCAGGCGACCGCGCGATCGGAGACGGACGAATTTGGAAAGAAGCTCTACGCTTCGACTGTGGACGCCGACCGCAGAGTGGTTGAGCGCGTGGCGGAGGTGGCGGCGGAGCGCGGGGTTCCGCGCGCCCAGATCGCTCTGGCATGGGTGTTGCAAAAGGCGCCCGTCACGGCTCCGATCGTGGGCGCCACCAAAATGCACCATCTGGACGACGCCGTGGCCGCGCTTGCCGTCAGGCTGACCGCAAAGGAAATCGCTCGGCTTGAGGAACCGTATGTGCCGCATGCGGTGCAGGGCTTTTACTGAGCCTCCCGGAGGTTCATCCCGTCCCCTCCTGCGAGACGGCGCTCTGCCAGGCCTTCTGGACCGCCGCCAGCCCTTTGGCGGCCGATTCTTTGCCGAGCCACACCGGGGCCATCAACTGATTGAACGGATTGTAGAAGTTCGCGACATT
>JAJZZT010000093.1:0-306 GCA_021797415.1 Bacillota bacterium | reverse complement strand
GTCATGCGAAATCCCGCCGAGGAAGACCTGGGTGAATTGTGTCTTGCTCATGGAAATGCCGGGAATCCGGAAGACCTCCGCCATCCATTGATCGAAGTATTTCATCCCGACGTGCGGCGGATTGTCTTTCGCCAGCTTGATCAGTTGCTCGGCGCCGTAGCCGCGCGTTGCAAAGAGCATGAACTGAAAAGCGGTGTGCGGGTGCGCGCTGTTTTTGGCGAGATAAAACGCGTTGTCCTCCCGCTGGTTGGTGTCCACCCCGGCCGGGCCGTAAGGGAAAGGCGCGATCGCCCATTGGAACTTCGG
>JAJZZT010000270.1:2173-4627 GCA_021797415.1 Bacillota bacterium | reverse complement strand
TCGACCTGGAGTTGGGGCGCGACGAGCGCGTGCTGCTGTTCGGGGAGGATGTGGGGCGCGGCGGCGGCGTCTTTCGCGCCACAGATGGATTGCAGGCGAAGTACGGAGATGGGCGGGTGTTTGACACTCCGCTTGCGGAATCGGGAATCTGCGGGCTCGCGACGGGGCTTGCGATCCAGGGGTTCCGGCCGGTCGCGGAGATCCAGTTTTTTGGTTTTGTTTTTGAGGCGATGGATGAAATCGTCGGTCAGGCGGCGCGCATGAGATTCCGTTCCGGCGGGAGATTTCACTGTCCTATCGTGTACCGGTCGCCGTTTGGCGGCGGGGTCAAGACACCGGAATTGCACGCCGACAGCCTGGAGGGGCTGCTCGCGCAGTCTCCCGGACTGAAAGTTGTGATACCATCGAATCCATACGATGCCAAGGGATTGCTCATCAGCGCGATCCGTGACGACGATCCCGTGGTGTTTCTGGAACACATGAAGCTGTACCGCTCCTTTCGCCAGGAGGTGCCCGAGGAAGCCTACACAGTTCCGCTCAGCCAGGCGAAGGTCGTGCGCGTAGGCCGCGATATCACGGTGGTCACGTACGGAGCGATGGTGCACACGGCGCTTAAAGCGGCGGATGAGTGGAGCAAGAAAAAGGGCGTGGAGGCGGAAATCGTCGACCTGCGGACGGTGGCGCCGATCGATGTGGAGACGGTGGTGGCGTCCGTGAAAAAGACGCACCGTGCGGCGGTCCTGCAGGAGGCGCAGCGCAGCGCCGGGGTTGGGGCGGAGGTGGTGGCGCAGATCACGGAACACGCGATCTACCATCTGGAAGGGCCGGTCATCCGCATTTCGCCTCCCGACACGGTCTATCCGTTTGCCCAACTGGAAGAAGAGTGGCTGCCGAGTCCGGAACGCGTCGGCGCGGGACTCGACCGCGCGCTCAGCCTGTGAAACGAGGTGCGAGAGAGCATGGCGGTTTTTGAATTTCGCTTTCCGGAATTAGGCGAGGGCCTGCACGAGGGACGGATTGACAAGTGGCTGGTCCAACCGGGCGATTCGGTCAAGGAGGACGACGCCATTGCCGAGGTGGAGAACGACAAGGCGATGGTGGAACTGCCGAGCCCGGTGAACGGGACGGTGGCCGAGATCAAGCTGCCGGCGGGGAATACGGCGGTGGTCGGCGACCTGATCATCACATTTGAGGTGGAAGGACAGGGGGCGCCTCCGTCGGAACCTGTTTCCGCGGCGGCGGCGGCCGATGTCCGGCAGGCTGCCGTACAACAGTCCGGATTGGAGAACGCGGTGCGGCAAACGGCCGCCCAGTCTGCGGCGCAGGAGACGACCGCGAAGGGCCAGTCTGAGGCGGGCGGTTCTGCTGCGGCGGGCGGTTCTGCTGCGGCGGGCGGTTCTGCTGCGGCGGGCGGCCCTGTTGCGGCGGGCGGTTCTGCTGCGGCGGGCGGTTCTGCTGCGGCGCAAGAGGTGCTCGCGACGCCGGGCGTGCGCAAGTTTGCGCGGGAAAGCGGCGTGGATATCCGGCTCGTCCCGGGAACGGGGTCAAACGGCAAGACGCTGCGCGAGGATGTGGAACGCTTTTTGGCGGGTTCAGCCGCACGGGGTGGGGAACCGGCCGCTGCGGGTGCAGGCACGCCGCAGGGGGCCGGCGCTGTGGAAGCTGCCGCGCCTGCCGGGAGCGGGCGGGCAGTGGAGAATGCAACGGACGCCGGGGCGACGATGGCGCAGCCGGACCGTTCGCACGGCGAGGAACGCATCCCGCTGACGGCGATTCGCAGGGCGATCGCCCAGGCAATGGTCAAATCCGCCTACACGGCGCCTCACGTCACGCTGATGGACGAGGCGGACGTGAGCGAACTGGTGCAGTTGCGCGCGGAACTGAAGCCACTGGCGGCGGAGCAGGGCGTGAAGATCACCTACTTGCCTTTTATCGTCAAGGCCCTGGTGGCGGCTGTGCGCAAACACCCGCTGCTCAACGCCGTGTTCGATGAAGAACGCCAGGAGATCGTCGTTTTGCGCGACTACCACATCGGCATCGCAACCGACACGGAGCGCGGGCTCATCGTTCCCGTCGTGCGCGAGGCGGACCGCAAGAGTCTGCTGGCCGTCGCGCGCGAGATCGACGACCTGGCCGGGCGCGGGCGCGCCGGCAAACTTGCGCTGGCGGAAATGAAGGGCAGCACCATTTCGATTACGAACATCGGTTCGGCGGGTGGGATGTTCTTCACGCCGATCATCAATTTTCCCGAGGTGGCCATTCTCGGCGTCGGGCGCATCACGGAGCGCCCGGTCATGCGCGACGGGCAGGTCGTCGGGGCGCACATGATGGCGCTGTCGCTCAGCTTTGACCACCGGATCATCGACGGAGCTCTCGCGCAACATTTTGTGAACGACATCAAGCGTCTGCTGCAGAATCCACGGTTGTTTCTGATGGAGGTGTGAGGCGATGGTT
>JAJZZT010000270.1:0-2163 GCA_021797415.1 Bacillota bacterium | reverse complement strand
CGGAAGAAGTCGACGTATTGATTATCGGGGGCGGGCCGGGCGGGTATGTGGCCGCGATCCGCGCCGCGCAACTGGGCCGGCAGGTCACTTTGGTCGAGAAGGACGAACTGGGCGGGGTCTGCCTGAATCGCGGCTGCATCCCTTCCAAGGCGCTGATTTCCGCGGCGCACCATTATGAGGCGGCAGGCGAGAGCGTGTATCCGGGCATCTCGACGACGGCCGAACTGGATTACGGAAAAGTGCAGAAGTGGAAGCAGAGTGTCGTGGACAAGATGACAGGCGGCGTCAAAACACTGCTTAAAGGCAATAAGGTGAACGTCATCAAGGGTGAGGTGTTTTTCACGCGCCAGGGTGAAGTGCGCGTCATGACCGAGACGGAGGGACACAATTATCGGTATTCGCACTGCATCGTGGCGACGGGCTCGCGCCCGATCGAATTGAAAAACCTGCCGTTTGGCGGGCGCGTCCTGTCTTCCACGGAGGCGCTTTCCCTACATGAGGTGCCAAAGAGCCTGGCCGTGATCGGAGGCGGCTATATCGGCGTCGAGCTCGGTCAGACGTTCGCCAAATTCGGCTCGAAAGTGACGATCATCGAGGGGACGGGTTCCCTTTTGCCGACGATGGAGGCGCAACTCACGCGCCTTGTGCAGCGCAGCCTGAAAAAACACGATGTCGACGTGGTGGTAAGCGCATTTGCCAAGAGCGTCAAGGAGACGAAAGACGGTGTGCAGCTCGCGTACACCGCCGGCGACAAGGAACAGACGGTCGAGGTCGAGTACGTGCTGGTGACGGTCGGCCGGCGTCCGAACACGGATGAACTCGGCCTTGACGCTGCAGGGGTCAAGGTCGGCGACAAGGGCATGATCGAGGTGGACGCGCAGTGCCGGACGAACGTGCCGAACATCTACGCGATCGGCGACATCGTGCAGGGACCTGCTCTGGCGCACAAGGCGTCGTATGAAGGCAAAGTCGCCGCGGAAGCGATCGCGGGAGAAGCGTCCGCCGTCGACTACCGCTGCATCCCCGCCGTCGTCTTCTCCGATCCGGAGATCGCCGTGGCCGGCCTGACGGAAGAGGAGGCCAAGGCGCAGTTCGGCGAACTGGCGGTCGGACGGTTCAATTATGGCGCCAACGGCAGAGCCGTCGCACTCGGGGCCGACGCGGGCTTTGTCAAGCTTGTGGCGCGGCGCGCGGACGGATTGTTGGTCGGCGCGCAGGTGGTCGGCATGGAGGCGTCGAACCTGATCGCGGAACTGGCTTTGGCCATCGAGATGGGTGCCACGCTGGAGGATGTGGCCCTGACGATCCACGCGCACCCGACGCTCGGCGAGATGGTCATGGAGGCGGCGGAAGTGGCCCTGGGCCGGCCGATTCACGTCGTGGGCAAATAAAATCGACAGCCGCCATGTCCCCGGGCTCCTGCTCAGACACCGCTGCGTGGAACCCGCGACGAGCAAGGGGTGAAATGGCGACCCGGCAAACCTGCATACTTTCGGGAGTCTACCAACGCCAAGCCCGCCCGACTTTTCAACGGCGCCCGTCCCTGATGTAAGGGGGCGGGCGCGCGGTTATAATGAAACCGCAGGAAATTGTCGGGAGGGGTGCGCATGAGTATGGGAGGCGCTGCCGCGGCGAGTCTGATCGTGCGGCTGGAGTTGGCCAATTCCATTGCGACGTTCGGTCAGGTGGCAAAGACGATCGGGGAAGCCGGCGGCGATATCGTGGCTGTGGACGTCATTCAGGTATCAAAGACTGTCGCGGTGCGCGACATTACCATCCAGGCGTCCGACGCAAGCCACGGCCAGCGCATTGTGGAGGCGCTCGGCGCGCAGCCGGGCGTCAAGGTGGTCAATGTGTCCGACCGGACTTTTTTATTGCATCTCGGCGGCAAAATTGAGATCCACTCGCGTGTGCCGGTGAAAAACCGCGACGATCTCTCCCGGGTTTACACGCCGGATGTGGCGCGCGTGTGCGTCGCCATCCAGGACGACGAATCCAAGGCGTTTCAATTGACCATCAAGCGCAACACGGTTGCCATTGTGAGCGACGGCACGGCGGTGCTCGGGCTGGGGGACATCGGACCGGCAGCCGCGATTCCCGTCATGGAAGGCAAGGCCATGCTGTTCAAGCAGTTTGCCGGAGTAGACGCATTTCCAATCTGCC
>JAJZZT010000083.1:2462-4629 GCA_021797415.1 Bacillota bacterium | reverse complement strand
GATGGATCTGGCGGCGAAAACGGGCGCTCCGATCGTCGGATTGAACGATTCGGGCGGAGCCCGCATCCAGGAGGGTGTGGCGGCGCTCGACGGGTATGGACACGTGTTTTACCGCAATGCGATCTACAGCGGTGTGATCCCGCAGATCAGCGTGATCATGGGACCGTGCGCGGGAGGGGCCGTGTACAGTCCGGCCATCACGGATTTTATTTTCATGGTGGAAAAAACCAGCCAGATGTTCATCACTGGACCCAAGGTGATCGGCACGGTGACGGGGGAGGCGATTTCTGCGGAAGAACTGGGCGGCGCGAGTGTCCATTCGGCGATGAGCGGCGTGGCGCATTTTATCGCCGGTACAGAGGAAGCGGCGCTTGCGAGCGTGCGGCGGCTCCTGTCCTACCTGCCGCAGAACCATCGCGAACGGCCGCCCGCCCGTCCGCGTTCCGGCAGCGACATGGCGCCGGACGAGGAGTTGCTGCGCATCGTGCCGACGCATTCCGCCAAAGTGTACGATGTGCTCGACCTGGTGCGACGCATCGTCGACGACCGGGAGTTTCTTGAGGTATCGCCGAATTTTGCGCGCAATGCGGTGGTGGGGTTCGCGCGGCTTGACGGGCAGTCGGTCGGGATCGTCGCCAATCAGCCGAAATACCGCGCCGGAGGTCTCGATATCGATTCGTCCGACAAGATCGCGCGCTTTATCCGGTTTTGCGATTCGTTCAACATCCCGCTCATCACCTTCGAGGATGTGACCGGGTTCATTCCCGGCGTATCGCAGGAACACCGGGGGATCATCCGGCATGGCGCAAAGATCCTGTTTGCGTACAGCGAGGCGACGGTGCCGAAGATCACGGTGGTCGTCCGCAAGGCGTACGGGGGGGCGTATGTCGCGTTGAATTCCAAGGCGATCGGAGCGGATGTGGTGCTGGCGTGGCCGACCGCGGAGGTCGCGGTCATGGGACCGGAAGGCGCCGCGAACATCATCCATGCGCGCGAGATCGCCGGGAGCGACGACCCGGTTGCGGCGCGCGCGCAAAAGATCCACGAGTACCGTGAGCGTTTTGCCAATCCGTACATCGCGGCGGCGGCGGGCATGGTGGACGACGTGATCGATCCGCGCGAAACGCGGCGCAAACTGGCCGAATGGATGAACATCCTGCGCGACAAGGAGGAGGTCCGGCTGCCGAAAAAGCACGGTAACATTCCGCTTTAGGAACCTGTTCAAAAAGTGGGCAGGTAAGACGCGCGCGGTGCAATGGGACATGGGATAAACCGAATGTGCAGTGGACTTTATCCCATGTTCCCTAGGAAGCAGACAGAAATGCGGACCGAGCGTACGTTTTTGGGTACGTGAGGGAGTATTTCTGGCGATGACGCGGCAATGCGCCGGGGAGTTCTGCCCACTTTTTGAACAACCGCTTTAAACGCGGCGACAAACGGTGTGGGTATTTTCTTTTTGTCCGTACCGCCTCTGACGACGGAGAGGAGATAGTACAGAGTGGAGACGCGCATCACAGTCGACGAAGAGCGCCTCATAGCGGATTTCATGACGCTGGTGTCCATCGCGAGCCATTCGCGAGAAGAGGCGCATGTGGCGTCGTACATTCGCGGGGCTGTCGAGGAATTGGGATTCGCGGTGACGGAGGACAACGCGGCGACGGAAGTGGGCGGAACGAGCGGCAATCTAATCGTGCGAGTTCCGGGCGACGAGAGCAAGCCTGCAATTCTGCTCATGGCGCATATGGATACCGCCGTGCCCGGTCAGGGGGTGCGGCCGATGCGCAAGGGAGACCGGATCACGAGCGATGGCAAGACCGTTCTGGGAGCCGACGACAAGGCGGGAATCGCCGGCCTGCTGCATCTCATGCGGGCGCTGGCCTCCGGTGCGGTAGGATCTCATCCGCCGCTTGATATTGTCTTCACCGTCTGCGAAGAGATCGGCCTGCTTGGCGCCAAGGCGCTGAAACGGGAATTGTTGCGGGCGTCGTATGGTTTTGTCTTTGACTCCGGCGGCGATATTGGACTGGTGGTGGTGGGCAGCCCCGCGCAGGCCAAGTTGCGGGCGGTCGTCCGCGGCCGCGCTGCGCACGCCGGCATCTCGCCGGAAAAAGGCATCAGCGCCATCGAGATTGCGGCGGACGCGATCAGCGCCATGCCGCTCGGCCGG
>JAJZZT010000083.1:0-2452 GCA_021797415.1 Bacillota bacterium | reverse complement strand
GGGTGGACGATGTCACCACGGCGAACATCGGAATGATCAAAGGCGGATTTTCCTCCAATATCGTATGTGACGCCGTGGAACTTATCGGCGAGGTGCGCAGCAGCGATGAGACGCGCATGCAGGAGCAGCAGTCCGCCATGGTCGAAGCGCTGGAACGCGCAGCGCAGCGCAGGGGCGGCGGCGCCGAGTGTGAATGGCTGGACAGCTATCCCGTTCTCTCCGTGCCGCGCGACTCGTTTGTGCTTGGCGTGGTGGGCGCGGCGCTGGAAGACATCGGGATGAGGGCCGTTTTTGGCGCGACCGGCGGGGGGTCCGACGCCAATGTCCTGGCGGGCATGGGGATTCCCGTGGTGAACGTGGCGATCGGCTATCAGCAGATTCACACATTGGAAGAGTTCATTCTGTTGAAAGACCTGCGCAAGGCGGCGGAGTTGATGATCGCGATCGTGCGCCGATGCAACGGGGACATGTGAAAAGGTGTGTCTACAGACTGCGCGCGCAGGCGCACATCGACGCGTGCGCGGCTGCAACGACTTCACCCTGGAGGGTTGCCGTTTGAAGGAAACGATGGTGCGGCGCGAGTACATGTATAAAGGGCGCGTCGTGTCGCTGCGCGTGGACGGCGTTCGGCTGCACAACGGCCGGGAGGTCGCGCGCGAAGTGGTCGAACATCCCGGCGCGGCGGCGATCCTGGCGCACCCTGGACCGGACAGGGTGCTTCTGGTGCGTCAGTTCCGCTATCCTCTTGGCGAGGAGCTGCTCGAAATCCCGGCCGGCAAACTCGATCCGGGTGAGGCGCCGGATGCGGCCGCCGCGCGCGAGTTGCTCGAAGAGACGGGGTATCGGGCGCGACAGATGGAGTGGCTCATGACCTTCTATTCGACGCCCGGTTTTTCCGATGAGCGGCTGCACCTGTACCGCGCGGCGGACCTGGTCGCGGGTTGCGCACAACCGGACGACGACGAATTTGTGGAGTGCGTCGAGTACAGTCGCGGGGAGGTGGAAGCGATGATTGACGCCGGGCGTCTTCGGGACGCCAAGACGCTCATCGCGCTCCTGTGGTGGCTGGGCCGCGCGTGACGCCGCGTTCCTGGCGGCCATTGCAGAAGTACTATATGGACGGACATATCCATATCGGCCGGTCGCAAGACGGACACGTTGTGAAAATCTCCGCCGCGCCCGGCCTCACATTGCCGAACTTGCTGGAGACGGCGGCTTGCGTCAAGGGAATCGACATCGTCGGCGTGATTGACGCGGCGGCGACGCCCGTGCTGTCCGATCTCGACGCCCTGCTGCAAAGTGGTGAACTGGCGGAACAGCGGGATGGCGGATTTTTGTACAAGGAGCGCGTCACGCTGTTTGCGGGCGCGGAGGTGGAGTTTGGCGGTCCGCGCGGCGGGGCGGCGCATTTTGGCGCATTTGCCCCCGACCGGCACTCGCTGGGCGAACTGGCCGCATGGCTAAAGGCGAGGCAGACGAATCCGGCGCTGTCGTCCCAGCGCGTCCGCACGGGCCGGCCGTCTGAACTGGCGCGGCTGGTGCTCGATTTTGGCGGGTTGTTCATCGTCAATCACGCGTTCACGCCGCATCGCGGCCTATACGGCAGTTGCGTCGCGCGCATGGAGGAAATGATCGCGCCCGAACTGGTCAGCGCGGTCGAACTGGGGCTGTCGGCCGACACGGAGATGGCGGACTGCGTCGGCGAATTGTCCGTTTTCACGTTTGTCACGAACAGCGACGCCCATTCGCTGCCGAAGATTGCCCGTGAGTACCACATCGCCGCGCTGGAGACGCCGACGTTTGCGGCTTATCGCCGTGCGCTTGCGCGCGACGGGGATGAGCGCGTGTGCGCGAATGTCGGTTTGTGGCCTCCTTTGGGCAAATATCACCGCGCCGCGTGCGCGCAATGCGGCGCGGTGTGGCCGTTTGGCGCGACAGCATGCCCGGCGTGCGGCTGTTCGCGTTCGATCGGCGGTGTCAGCGAGCGGTTGACGGCCATCTCCGACCGGGCGGAGCCGCTTTCACCCGCGCATCGTCCGCGCTATATCCACCACATTCCGCTGGAATGGATTCCAGGGCTGGGTCCGAAACTGTACCGCCGCTTGCTCGACGCGTTCGGGACGGAGATGGCCGTCATGAACGACGCCACGGAGGCCGGTCTCATTGAAGTGGCCGGCGCGCGCATGGCAAGTCTCATCGTGCGCGCCCGCGACGGCCGGCTTGCGCTTGAGAGCGGGGCGGGCGGCCGCTACGGGAAGATCGTGCTATAAAACGTACGCTCGGGGACATGGGAAACACCAATTCCGGCAGGCGTGTTACAGTACATTTCGTGTCCGATTAGAGCCTCGGACACGAAATGTGGAACCATTGCGCCTGCAAAGAGGACTTTGTCCCATGTCCCCCAGGTCCGCATTTCTGGCTGTTTCCTTGCACTTCGAAAATCTTACCTGCC
>JAJZZT010000425.1 GCA_021797415.1 Bacillota bacterium | reverse complement strand
CGCATGTCGAAATGATCCAGGCCAAACCGCCGGGCAATTTCCATCATCTGCTCGATCGCGCGTTCCAGTTCGTCGCATTCTGCGTCGGTCACTCCGCTCCCCTCCCCACAAAAGACCGATGATCCGGCCTGCCCAGGGGACATGATAAAGTCCTCTGGGGGACATGCGATAAACCAAATTTCGGCAGGCGATCGAATTCCGCGCCAATTTCACGTGGCGGTCGAATGGACCGCGGACGCCCCGGCCGTAAAGAAACTGCGCAACGCTTTGTAGACCTCTGCCTTGTCGCGGATGACTGCACTGCGAAAACGCGGATTGACAATATTACGGTAGGCGGTCATGAGTGAACTGGAGCGCTGGTATTGATTGACTTCGCCATAGCCGAAAACATTGCATATCTCTAACAGATTCCCGACCAGTTGGACGCAGCGCTCATTGTCCGACGACAGATTGTCGCCATCGGAAAAGTGAATCGGATAGATGTTGTACCGGTCAGGCGGGTAGGTCTGGTGAATGCGCGCCAGCGCCAGGCTGTAGGCGGAGGAACAGACTGTTCCGCCGCTTTCGCCCTTGGTGAAAAATTCATTCTCCGACACAACGCGCGCTTCCGTGTGATGCGCGATGAATTCAATGTGGACGTATCGGTAGCGCGTGCGCAGAAAACGCACCGTCCAGAAGAAAAATGTGCGCGCGATGTATTTCTCAAACGTCCCCATCGATCCGCGGAGGACATGGGGAACAAAGAGAAAATGTGTACTCCACGTGCAGATGGCTGCCATGCACGGTGATTCGTCTGACGAATCGGCGAAGGATGTCGCCAAACGGAAATGGCCGTTCCATGGCGGAGAGCTCCAACGCCGCGTTGAACGCCCGCCGCACTTCGTCCTCCGGCCGCTCCCGCCGCAGGCCCGCCAGCCGCTCCGTCAGGCGGGCGACCTCTGCTGCGGCCCGTTCGCGCCTGGCGCGCCAGGCTTCCAACAAATCGCCCATCCCATCCTTCGCTTCCGGATACTCCTCCACTTCCGGCATTTCCTTTAATCCTTCCAGCCTGCGCTCGGCTGCCCGCAACTGTTTTTGTACATGTTCCGCCCCGTCTGCCGGCGGAGCGACCAGGACGGCCAGCCCGGCCGGCTGCAGAGCTGCGCGCAGCCGCTGCTCCACCTTGCAGGCGATGTACTCCTCCAGCACGCCCGCCGGCAGGCTCTTTTGCGGGCACGCCGCCCTTCCCTCCCGGTGGACCGTGCGGCACACATAGTAGCGATACCCGCGATCGCGCACCGTTCTCCCCTGACAGACCATCGTCTGCCCACAGCCGCCGCATACAAGCAGGCCGGTCAATGCGTGACGCATGCGCGGCGCACCCGCCGCCGGAGATCGTCTTTGCAAACGCCGCACCGCCTCCGCGCGCCACTCGCGCGCGATGATCGCCTCGTGAGCGTCCTGCACAACCACCCAGTCTTCCGGCGCGTTCGCTTCGCGCACCTCCTTCTTCCTGCCCGCCTCCTCGCTGTCATAGTCGCGCACGGTGCGGTCGCGCCGGCGATTGTACACCAGCGTGCCGCCGTAAGCGTCATTGCGCAAAATGCGCGCAACCGCGCTGCGATACCACGGCCCGCCCGTTTTCGTGCGCGCCCCTGCGCTGTTCAGCCGCCGCGCAATCTCTCCGCAGCTCAATCCATCCGCCACATACATGCGGTAGATCTGCTCGATCAACGGCCGACGCATCGTGTCCACCACGAGACGTCCGTCGGGAGCGACGGTGTATCCGTCGGGCGGCGTCCCGCCCACAAAACGCCCCGTTTTCGCCTTCTCCTTATTGCCGAGGCGGACGCGCACGCCGATTTTCTCCGCCTCGTACTCGGCGATCGCCGCGTGCATCGTGAACATGAAATTCGAATGTTCCTTGGCCGAATCATAATTCTCTTCGTAAGAGACCACGCGCAATCCGCGCGCTTTCAGGCGGTCGAGAACGTCCAGCGCCTCCTGGGTGTTGCGGGCAAAACGGGAAATGCCTTTGAACAGCACGACCTCAAAGCATCCCCGCTCGGCGTCCGCCAGCAGCCGGCGCATGGCCGGCCTGCTCCAGATGGAGTAACGGGTCGCCGAAATCCCCATATCCTCATAGACGAACCGGGGATGAATGCGCCAGTCTTCACCGCGCACGCGCGCGAACTCCGTCAAAAGCGACACCTGATGATCCACCGACTCCGCCTGGCGATCGGTCGAAACCCTGGCGTAAATGGCGCAGTACGGCATAGTCCCCCTCCTCTGCCGCCAATGGCGACGGCGCCCCCGCCAAGGCAGGGACGCCGTCCGTCCAATCATCCTTCATCTTTCCCGGCGCGCAAACGCCACTCGCGGCCTTGCAGCAGGCGTTCCGTGAGAATGAAGTGACGCGCGGCGATCACCTCCGCGGATTCATCCCCAAACGCCTCCGTTACTGTATGGAACTGTTCAAACGCGACAATCCGCTCATTCTTTCCGGCTGCAAGCGGCATGACGGCAAACGCTTCTTCCCTCATGCCGAATCCTATGGCCCGACAGGGTTGGCCTATGCCTTGCAGTTTCGTACACTCCGCGCGCCTGTCCAGGATTCGCCAAACTCCCGTTTGCATCGTACCTCGACCCTTTTTGGACACGCACTATACCCCGTGTCCCCCCCAAGGCCGCAGGCGGCCTCAGCGGTTGGCCAATCCATCCACCAGCACCTGCGCAACCTCCGGGCGCGTGAACTTCGAAGAGGGTTTCTCACCGCTGCGCAGGATCGCGCGCACCCTGGTGCCGGACAGGATGTGCCTGTGCTCGGGGTCATGCGGGCACGTCTTGTCCGACGCCATGCCGTCGCAAAGGTTGCAATAGAAGCTGTTCTCGAAAAACAACGGCTGGATCCCCAGTTCTTCCGCCGTGAACTCGCCAAAGATCTTCTGCGCATCGTATGTCCCGTAGTAGCTTCCAACGCCGGCGTGATCACGGCCCACGACAAAATGCGTGCAGCCGTAGTTTCGCCGCACGAGTGCATGAAAGATCGCCTCGCGCGGGCCGGCGTACCGCATGGCGGCCGGATAGAGTGAAAAATAGACGCGATCGTGCGGATAGTAGTGTTCGAGCAACACCTGATAACTGCGGATCCGCACGTCGGCGGGGATGTCGTCCGCTTTCGTGGCCCCAACCAGCGGGTGCAGCAACAGGCCGTCCACGATTTCCAGCGCGCATTTCTGGATGTACTCGTGCGCGCGGTGCACCGGATTCCGGGTCTGAAAGCCCACGACCGTCCGCCAGCCGCGCTGCTTGAACAGCGCGCGCGTCTCCTGCGGATCCTTGTAAAACTCGGCGAATTCCACCGGCGGCCGGCGATTGAGCAGTTGGATCTCCCCTCCGATGCGATACGGGGCGTTGTCATACAACAACTGCACGCCCGGATGCGCTGCGTCCCCCGTGCGGTAGACCGCCAGCGCCTCGCGCTTTATGTCCGGCCTGTACACGTCCGCCACATCCATCACACCGTAGATGACGCCATCTTCCCCACACAGCGCGATCCGCTCCCCGGCTTTGCGCGGCGCCGCCTCATCCTCCGTCACAGGCAGTGTCACGGGAATCGACCATGCACTTCCGTCCGGAAGGCGCATCCTGTCGACGATTCCCTCCCACTCCCGCTGCGTCGCAAATCCCGTCAGGGGCGAAAACGCTCCCACACCAATCAATTCCAGATCGGACAGCGACCTCTCAGAGAGTGTGACGGACGGCAGGGTCGCCCCCTGCGCCAAAAGTTCATCCCGCTCGCTCCCGACCGGCCGGCGGTTGACTAATTCACGTCCGGTTTCCCGGTATTGACTGGACAACTGTGCGACCTCCTTTAGGGGACATATGATAAACCAAATTTCTACAGGCGAAATCCAGTAGATATCGCGTTTGACTGAAGCCTCAAACGCGATATCTGGAATCAGATCGCCTGTCCAGTAGACTTTATCACATGTCTCTTAGGCACGTCCCAAATACTGCGCCCCGAATGCGCGCAGGTCTGCCGAAACCTTTTCTCACTGTAAGCGTTGAACCCGCTTGAATCAAGTCCACTCGCCTGACAGTCACTCGCCTGTTAATCGCTTGTAACCGCCCGCCTGGTTCCGCCGACCCTGTGCCACACCGTACCCTGTGCGCCACACCGTACCCCGTGCGCCACACCGTACCCTGTGCGCCACACCGTACCCTGTGCGCCACACCGTACCCTGTGCGCCACACCGTACCCTGTGCACCACACCGTCGCACCCGGCGATCCGGACGTATCCATCATCGCGATCACAACCGCCTGGGAATGCGGCCGCTCGATCTCATTCCAGGTCTTGAAGCGCAGATCGTCCGGTGAAATATGGTGCAGTCCCGGCTTGCCCGCGAGCGCATTGCGCTTCATCGTTTCGAGGATGGTGCGTTTCTTGTCAATATTGCTCTGCAGACCCTTTTTTCTTATATCCACGAATTCCACATCCGGCGCCGTCACGTTCTCCGGCGCCTTCTGTTCCATATACGGCAATTCGAGATCCTGAAAGAGAATGTCCTGAATCTCGTCCACCGACACCTCCGCCTCATAGTAATCCACGCCGGGCTGATCCCCCGCGTCGTCCCCCTTGCCGGACTCCGCATTT
>JAJZZT010000276.1 GCA_021797415.1 Bacillota bacterium | reverse complement strand
TTGTATTGTGCTGCGTGCCGTGCCGCCTTTTTGAGCGCCGCCTGACCTGCCGCCTTCTTTTTTGGGGGGGTTGCGGATGAGGTGGAATGATCCCCGCCGGGTGTGTTCTTTGCGCCTGCCGTCGCATTGCCGCCCGGCGGTGCAAGAGCCGGGACGGCCCCGCCGTTGGCCTGGACGGTAGGAAGTGTGTCAGGTAACCCGCCGCATACACGGCCGTCACCGCGATGGAGCATACGCCCATCAGGCGCTTGCTCATCTGGTTTGCCATAAAGTGTCTCCTCCGCTCCCCTGTGATCACTCGTCCCATTCTTGCAACCAAACCTGAAATATATCTGGCAGTCCAACGCGGGGCATTGAAATAAATTTTCGTTTGTATGTCGAGAAAATTGACAGATCTGCACGCAATCTGTAGAGTATTAAGAGACGAAAGATTCTGTCGAAATACTTGCTTTTTTAAATATGTTGGATGGGGGGGGGTGACAGGTCATGAGGAAAAAGTTGCTGGCGGCAGGCGCTTCCACAGTGCTCGCGCTTTCCACGGGCATTGCCATGGCCAGTCCGGCCGGCGCGGCGAGCAAGCAGGTGATCAATCTGATCACCTGGGTCAATCCACCGGCCGTGGCCGTGTTGAAGAAGATCAACGCGGAATTTGAGAAGGCGTATCCGGGGTATACGGTCAACTATCAGACGACGGCCGACGTGACGGGTGGGTACGCCACCATGCAGCAGACCGCCGTGCAGGGCGGGACGGCGGACATCATGGGCACATTTCCCTTTCAACCGCTGCCTTTCAACATGAATCAGAACAATCTGTCCCCGACGCAACTGTGGGCCATTCATGGCGTGTTTGCGCCGCTCAATGGCCAGCCGTGGGTGAAGCATTTCAACTCTTCCATCCTCTCGGGCGACATGTACAAAGGAAAGCTGTACGGGCTCGTGACGGGCGTCTATCAGCAGGGCGTCTTTTACAACAAGTCGATCTTCGCCAAATACCACCTCACTCCGCCGCGGACATACAACCAGTTGCTCCACATTGCGCAGGTCCTTGCGGCGCACCATGTGACACCGTTTTTCGACGGTCTGCAAAATGTCGGGCCGCTCTACCTGATGTTCATCATGAACCCGCTCATGCAAGACATCTGGATGCCACAGGTGGGCAACGTGAACACGGCGCTGTGGACTAACAAGACCAAGTGGACCTCTCCCGCTTTCGTCAAGGTGATGGTGCGGGAGCGCCAGTTGATGAAATACCTCGAACCAAACTTCACTGGGGTGCCGTGGCAGGCCATGCCAGGGAGTTTCGCCAACGGCAAGGCGGCCATGCTGTTGGACGGATCGTGGGATCTTGCGTCGGTCGCGCAGGCCAATCCGCGTATCCAGGTGGGATACTTCCCGCTTCCCGGATCGAACAAACCGAAGCGAAACCAGTCCCTGCTGCAGCCGGATCTCACGTTCGTCGTGCTGAACAACAGCCCGCACAAGGCGGCCGCGCTGAAGTGGCTGAACTTCTTCGCATCGCCGAAGATCTACGAGCAGTACGTGAACGCGACGGGCATCTCGCCAAGCCGCATCGGCGGCCGTTACAACAACGTCGCGTCGCGAGCCCTCGGCGCATGGTTCGGCAAGGGCGTGCCGCTTGACCGCATTTTTCCGCAATTGCCTGGAAGCGGTTCCTACTATGTGCAACCGAAAAACTGGTGGCAGTTGCAACTGGAGATGTTCCAGGGCAGATACACGCCGCAAAAGGTTGCCTCCATGTACCAGTCCGCGTGGCAGCAGGTGACCAAGTAAGCGGAAGTCCTGCGTTGCAGGAGTCCTCAACCGAAATGCGCATGCGTCCGTTTGGATTGTCACTGCTTCCCTTGTCAGACAGCCTCCCAGGAGGGACGCCAATGGCTTCCATGTTTCGCGGCCGTGACCGCGTCCAACTGTACATCGGCATGCTGCCCGGCCTGGCGCTTTTCCTGCTGTTCGGCATCGTGCCATCCGTGGCCACGGCCGTGATCTCGCTCACCAACTATTCGGGCATTCCCGGTGTTCCGGTGAATTTCATCGGGCTGCAGAACTATGTGCAGGCGTTTGTGCTGGATTCCGCCGGCATCGTCGGGTCGATACGCGATACGCTCGTCTTTGCCGTCAGCGTTACGGTCCTGCAGAATGTCGCGGCGCTCGGAATGGCGCACCTGTTCACAAAACGCTACCCCGGGCGCACGCTGTTCCGGTCGCTCGTGTTCATGCCGGCCTCCCTAGGCGTTACCGTGATCGGCTTGACGTGGGCCCTGATTCTCAATCCCTCGGGAGGGCCGGCGGCAAACCTGCTGGCCCTCTGGGGCGGCAGTTCCGCCTTTCTCGGTTCGAACCGGTGGGCACTGCCGCTTGTGATTTTGATTCAGATATGGGCCAATCTCGGATTCACGACGATCGTCTATCTGGCCGGCATGAACACGGTGCCGGAGGAATTGTACGAAGCGGCGAAGATCGACGGCGCATCGGGGTGGCTGATCTTCCGCCGCATCACGTTTCCGATGATAGCGCCCAGCACGACGGTCAATGTGCTGCTCGCCGCTGTCGGCTCGCTCAACACGTACGATCTGATCTACGTTCTGACGGACGGGCTGTACCACACCAACACGCTCGGAATGTACATGTTCAACACGGCGTTTGAAGGGTCCAGCAATCTGGGCCTGGCCGCCACGATCAATATGGTTGAATTCGCGATCACGCTCGCGGTCGCACTGACACTGCAGAAAGTCTTGCGCAAGAGGGAGGAAGTGCTATGATCTCCTTGAACAGACGCAAGCGGGTGGGGGAGAGGCGATCCTTTGGCGCGTTTGTTCTCGCGGGCATCGTGGCCGTCGTGTTGTATCTCGCGCCCATCGCCTACCTGCTGTCGGTGGCGCTCCAGAGTCCCGCCCAGTTTCTGAACGACCCGGTATCGTTTCCGCACCCGCTCATGTGGAGCAATTTCGCCGCTGCGTGGAGCCAGGCGACGATGGGAACGTATTTTTCCAACTCTGTGCTGTACACGTTTTTTTCGACGGTTCTCTCACTGCTTTTCGCCGCATTGCTTGCATTTCCCGTATCCCGCCGGTACGTGCGGGGTTCGCAGGTGATCTACCTGCTGTTTCTGGCGGGGATGTTCCTGCCCGTGGGACTGATTCCACTGTTCATCGAGTCGCGCCTGCTGGATCTCTACAACAACCGGATTGGCTATATCATTCTCCACCTGCAATACGGGCTGACGTTCGGCTTCTTCATCTTTGTCGGTTATTTTCGGACGATTCCCGTGGAGCTGGACGAGAGCGCGGCAATCGACGGATGCGGTTATTTTCACTACATCTGGCGCATTCTCATCCCGCTTGTCAAGCCGGTGCTCGCGACGGTGGGCATTTATGTCGCGATCAACGTGTGGAACGACCTGATCGGTCCCGTGGTGTTCCTCGCGTCCAATCAGTTGTTTCCCCTCACGCGCGGACTCTACACGTTTTATGGCAGCAACCAGAGCGACTGGACGCTGCTCGCGGCGGGTGTCTTCATTGTTGCGGCGCCGCTCATCATTGCGTTTGCCCTGCTTCAGCGCTACCTGGTCGCGGGCGCCGTGGCCGGTTCGCTGAAATCGTAGGACGGCGCAGCGGGGTGTGATGGTTGAATCGCATGGTAGAGCGGCTGATCCACGTGTGGACACGGTGGACGGCGCGTCTCATGCTCAGTTTTTTGTGGGCCGCGGCGTCTCTTTTTGTGGTGACGGCCTTCCCGGCGACCGCCGCCCTCACGGCGGGAATGAGCAGGGCCGAAGATGGATATGCGGCGGCGTTCGGGCAGTTTGCGCGCGTCTTTCGGCGCGGGTTTCTTCCGGGTCTGGCGATCGGTCTTTCGCTGCTGGCGTGCCTGGCTTTCACATGGATGGATCTCCAGGCGCTTGCGCGATGGGGCCATTTCATTATTGCCGCATGCTATGCGGGGCTGCTGGTGCTGCTCGACATCTTCGCGGCCGGCTGTGCGGTGAGCGGCGCCGCGTTTCTGGCCATTTCCACCACGGCGCGAACGGAACATACTGCGCGCACGGCCCGGGAAATGGTGCGGCACATGCTGCGCAACTGGCTTTTGCGGCCGTGGCTAACGCTGCGGGCGATTTTCCTGTGCGGCGTGTGTGCGTGGGCGACCGCCCCGGCCACGCCCGCACCATGGTTTGCGCTCATGGTTCTCGTCGATGGCATGGTCATCGGATGGGCGGTGGGCCCGCTCGGTGAAGCGGTTGGATAAGGCGGTTGGATAAGGCGGTTGGATGAAACTGCGCGTTGCGGCGGACTGCGTGCGGATGATCGGAGAGTGGCGCGATGAGCGGAGTGAGAGAAGCGGCGGGGGAAAAGCGGGACAAACTCTGCATCGGCGTCATGTCTGGAACGTCCGTCGACGGGATTGATGTGGCCATCGTGAGGATCGATGGAGAACCGCCGGGATTGACGGCGGCGCTTCTGCATTTTTCGACGGTTCCGTATGATGAGGAGATCAAGCGGGCGATCTTCCGACTGTTTGATCCTGCCACCTGCACGTCGCGGGATGTGAGCCGGATGAATTTTTTGCTTGGCGACCTGTTTTCCGACGCGGTGCTGCAGACTGTCCGGGAGGCGGGGATGGACCTGCAC
>JAJZZT010000121.1 GCA_021797415.1 Bacillota bacterium | reverse complement strand
CAAGCGCAACACGGTTGCCATTGTGAGCGACGGCACGGCGGTGCTCGGGCTGGGGGACATCGGACCGGCAGCCGCGATTCCCGTCATGGAAGGCAAGGCCATGCTGTTCAAGCAGTTTGCCGGAGTGGACGCATTTCCAATCTGCCTGGATACCAAGGATCCGGACGAGATCGTGCGCACCGTCAAGGCGATCGCGCCGGTTTTTGGCGGCGTCAATCTGGAGGATATCTCGTCGCCGCGCTGTTTTATCATTGAGAATCGGCTGCGCGATGAGCTCGACATTCCGGTGTTCCACGACGACCAGCACGGCACGGCCGTGGTGCTGCTTGCCGGCCTGATGAACGCGGCCAAGCTGGTGGGCAAGGCGCTGCCCGATCTGCGCGTCGTGGTGACGGGCATTGGAGCGGCCGGCGTGGCCTGTACAAGGATGCTGCTGGCCGCAGGCGTGCGGCGGATCGTCGGCGTCGACCGGGAAGGGATTATCAGCCGCAGGCGGCAGTACGGCAATCCGATGTGGACGTGGTATGCGGAATACACAAACGAACAAGGGCTGGAGGGGACGCTGGAGGACGCGATCAAAGGCGCGGACGCGTTCGTCGGGCTGTCGGGACCCGGCGTGCTTGGCGTCGAGCACATCCAGGCGATGGCGAAAGATCCCATTGTATTCGCCATGGCCAATCCCACTCCGGAGATTGAACCGGAGACTGCCGAACCGTACGTGCGCGTGCTGGCCACCGGGCGCTCGGATTATCCAAACCAGATCAACAATGTCCTGTGTTTTCCAGGCATGTTCCGCGGAGCGCTTGATTCCCGCGCGGTGACGATCAACGAAGCGATGAAACTCGCCGCGGCAAAGGCCATCGCCTCCATCGTGAGCGATGAAGAACTGAACGAATACTACATCATCCCGAGTGTTTTCAATCGCGACGTGAGTACGGCGGTGAGCAGGGCCGTCGCGGAAGCTGCCCTGGTATCCGGCGTGGCGCGCCGGGAGCGTACGCAGCCGCCCGCGTAAGCATGCGCCACCGCCCGCGCGAGCATGCGCAGCCGCCTGTGCAAGCGGTGGGTTGACACCTGTGCTACAATCATCTCAGACGCAAAGCGTAATCATTTCGTTTTGTTGGAGGGATGACGGTGCTCAACCTGTGGAATCCGTCGGCCCACCTGGATTTTGCGGTTGTGCTGCTCACCGCGGTGTTGCTTGGCGTCGTGCACGGGATCACGCCCGACGAGCACACGTGGCCGATCACATTCACTTATTCCGTGGGCAGCTACAGCTCCCGCGGCGGATTGCGCAGCGGGTTCGCTTTTTCGGCGGCGTTCACTCTGCAGCGCGCGATCGCGTCGGAACTGGCCTATCTGGTGATCGGTCCCGTGCTGGCCTTGCAGAGCGTTCAGGCGTACGTGTACGTTGTAATCGGCCTGCTCATGAGCGGCACCGCGCTGTACATCCTGCGCGTCGGGCGGCATGTGCACTTTCTGGGGGCGCTCGGCCGGCTGTTTCCGCGCACCCGCGCGCAGGGCGGCGGAGCGGAACCGCGACCGCTGTCCTGGAAAATGGCTTCCCTGCACGGGTTTGTCGCGGGGTGGGGAATGGGGGCGTTTGCACTGATCATCTACACGGTGCTGGCGCCGCAGATGCCGTCGGCCGCGCTTGGATTTCTGCCCGGATTGCTGTTCGGTACGGGGACGATGCTCACTCAGATAGCCATAGGGGCTGCGGTCGGGCTGTTTGTGAGCCGATTGCGCGTGGCGCCGGAAATGCTGCCTGTCATGGCGCGCCGGATTGCGGCCAACGTGCTGCTGTACGGCGGGCTGGCGTTTGTTCTTGCCGGCGTGCTGGAACTGTGGACACCCCTGGCAAGATGGGGAATCCGCACGCCTTTTCACGTGCACAACCTGCACACGATCAGCGTTGGGACACTGCTTGCCGTCGGCATCGTGTTCGGCGTGGCAGGAGTGTCATTCGCGCGGGAATTCGCACGCGCCAGGAGACATGGGATAAGGTCCACGGGCACATAGTGCGTGTCGCGGAACCGCATACTGTGCATAACGGTTGCTTTCGCCTCGGGAAAGGGGACTCACGAATGCATCGATTGCGCATGGTTGCGTCGCCGGATCTGCATGATCTGTTGTCTTGGCTGCAGGGGCGGGCCGAACCCCTGGCGCGGCGCGGCGTTCTCCTGTTCATGCAGGTAGACGATCCGGCGTGTCCGACTTACATCGACATTGAGTTGGAAGATCTGGCGAACACACGCACGTCAGAGCGTTTGTTGGCCGAAAAATTGCTGCGTTATCTGTGCGGTCCCTGGCAGTACCGGTACGTGAAAAAACGCCTGCTGGACGCTCCGGAGGCGTTTGCGGAAGAAGAGACCGCTTTGCTCGCCGCGGCTGCATTCGAGCGCACGGTCGCTTTCGGCCCACACGCGAACAGCGTCTCCCGACGGCGGCGCAGATGGATGAAAAGGGAACTGAGCGTGCTGTTTCAAGAAGGTCGCGAGACCAATCTGGACGGATTTCTGCAGTTTCGCTGCCGCGACTTTTTGGCCGAATTGGACGCCGCGGTGCGGTCGGTTGCCGACGAGTATCTCATCAGTCGGGAATATGAGGAGTTTCTCGATATCCTGCGTTATTTTCTGGAAACCTCTCCGATTACACCGGGTGTCGTGTACGTGCTGTGCAAGGCGAACACGGCGATCGGGTTTGACGAACGGCTGCAACCGCTGGATCTGGGGCGCATGGAGCGGATCGCCCTGCAAAGCGAAGTGCGGGATCTGCATCCATACGATGTCCTGATGAGCGAACTCATCACGCGCGCGCCAGAACAGCTCGTCATCTGCATGCCGGAGCCGGTAAACGCGTTTGTGCACACGCTCATGCGCGTTTTTGCGGGGAGAGTGGAATTATGGACGGATCGTGTCCAATGTGACCATTTGATGGAGGCGATTGACAATGCTCATTCCACTCTCTATACTTCCAGTTAACGTCGGCTGCGGCGGTCAAGTCCCAACCATCAGCGCCTTTGTTCCTGCTGCTGTGCAGGGGCGGGGGCGCTTTTCGACCACTTGCGGTGAAAGACCATTTCTGCTATGATACAGGCAAGAGTGTATTGACTGGCAGGCAAGAAGAAGCGTCCCGCTTCTCACCTCGCGATCCGCTTTCTGCGGTATCCAGGGGTCACTGCACACGCGATGGCGAACCGATACGTTTCGGCAACAGTGTGAGTGAAGTGCGGGCGTGTGCATAGCTCGCGCTTTTTGTGCATTTGCTTGTGATGTTATTTAAAGAGCCTGTTCAAAAAGGGGGCAGGTAAGACCCGCGCAGTGCAAGAAAGCAGCCAGAAATGCGGACCGAGCGTACGTTATTGGGCACGTGAGAGAGCATTTCCGGCGATGACTCCGCCAGCGCCGGGGAGTTCTGCACCCTTTTTGAACAACCTCTTAAACGGGGGTGTTGTCAGATTAGCAAGGACGACGTTCAGATCAATGAAGCCATTCGGGCCCGCGAAGTGCGGCTGATTGACGAGGCGGGAGCGCAGCTTGGCATCGTGAACATCCGGGATGCCCTGCGCATCGCCGTGGAAAAGGATCTGGATCTGGTCAACGTGGCGCCGACGGCGAAACCGCCTGTGTGCCGCATCATGGACTACGGAAAATTCAAGTACGAGCAGAGCAAACGGGAGAAAGAGGCCCGCAAAAACCAAAAGGTGGTCCTGATCAAGGAAATTCGTATGACCCCGAACATCGAGGACCACGATTTTGACACAAAGGTCAAGTCGGCGGCGAAGTTTTTGCAAGAGGGAGACAAGGTCAAGGCCGCCGTACGGTTTCGCGGACGCGAGATCACGCATCCGGGGATTGGGCAGGCCGTTCTGGAGCGCCTGGCGCGGGAACTGGAGCCGTACGGGTTGCTTGAACGGGCGCCGCGGCTTGAAGGGCGCAGTATGATTATCATTTTGAATCCGCGGCCGAACAACAGCGTCGAGAAGACGTCCTGAGAGCCGTCCGGGAGAGGAGGTTGGGATACATGCCGAAGATGAAGTCGCACCGCGGCGCCGTCAAGCGTTTCAGAAGGACCGGCTCGGGCAGGATCAAGCGCGATCACGCCTTCACAAACCATATGTTCTCCGCGAAAACCGCCAAGCAAAAGCGCCAGTTGCGCCGTCCCACGATGGTGGCGGCAGGCGACGCGAGACGGATGAAACAATTGCTGGCGTATCTATAAGAGCCTGTTCAAAAAGAGGGCAGGTAAGACGCGCGCGGTGCAAGAAAGCAACCAGAAATGCGGGACCTGGCAGGTCGTTTCCAAAATCCTGTTTCTGAAGAAGTTCGGAATTCACAAGGGAATTCCGAAACATGATTGGATCGGAATTTTGCAAGCCGACCGCTGGGGGACATGGGATAAAGCCCTCTCTGCAGGCGATCTGATTCCAGATATTTATAAGAACCTGACCGAATAGGGCCGTGGGAGGATTAACAAGATGGCAAGAGTCAAGGGTGGCACGGTAACCCACCGGAGGCATAAAAAAATCCTGAAGTTGGCAAAAGGTTATTTCGGATCAAAGCATCGCCTGTTCCGTACGGCCAACCAGCAGGTTATGAAATCCCTGATGTACGCGTACCGCGACAGGCGCGTGCGCAAACGCGA
>JAJZZT010000437.1 GCA_021797415.1 Bacillota bacterium | reverse complement strand
CGTGCGGGAGGGGCGCTGGGAAGTCACCGCCTCGACCTGGGTGGAACCGGACAAGAACATGCCAAACGGGGAGAGCCTGTCGCGGCACATCCTCTATACGAAACGCTACCTGTCGGACCTGTTGGGACTGGATCCCGCCTCGCTGAACATCGACTTTGAGCCGGACACCTTCGGGCACAGTCAGAATGTTCCGGAGATCCTTGCGGGAGGCGGCGTGAAGTACTACTACCACTGCCGGGGCTATGACGGCCATCACCTGTATCGGTGGAAAGCGCCATCAGGCGCGTCCGTGCTCGTCTACCGGGAGCCGATCTGGTACAACGCGGTGATTGAGCCGGAAATGGCGCTGCACGTGCCGGAGTTTTGCGCGCAGCACCAGATGGACACGATGCTCAAAGTCTACGGTGTGGGCGATCATGGCGGGGGTCCGACGCGGCGCGACATCGAGCGGATCATGGACATGAGCGCGTGGCCGGTGTTCCCGGCGATCCGCTTCGGGACGTTCCATGAGTATTTTGCCGAGGTGGAAAAGGTCGCCGACCGGCTGCCGGAGGTAAGCGGCGAACTGAACTTCGTGTTCACGGGCTGCTACACGACGCAGACGCGGATCAAGAAGGCGAACCGGGTGTCGGAGGCCGTGTTGCACGAGGCGGAACTGTTCGACGCGGCGGCGGTCCTTGGGGCCGGGGGCGAGGCGCATGGCCGGACGTTTGAGGCGGCGTGGAAAAATGTGCTGTTCAACCAGTTCCACGATATCATCCCAGGTTCGGGCGTGGTGGACACGAGAGAGTATGCCATGGGGCTGTTCCAGCAAACGCTCGCATCGGCCAACACGGCGAGGGCGATGGCGATGCGGCAGATTGCGGGAGCGATTGACACCTCGGCATGGCTCCCTGGGGCAGTGAATGCTGAAGCTGCAGCAGGCGCCGGGAAAGCCGTCGGTGCTGAGGCGGCCGATGCCGATGAGACAAAGGGAACGACGTCCGAAGGGGCGGGCGTGGGCTATGGCATTCAGGACTTCAGGATTTCCCAGACGGACAGGGGCCGGGGAAAGACCCGCCTCTTTCACCTTTTCAACGCGGTGCCAGCCGCCCGTCAGGAGACGGCGGAACTGATGGTGTGGGACTGGCCGGGCGATGTCCGGCGCGTGCAGGTCCAGGACGGGCTGGGCCGGATTGTGGCCCATCAGGTATTGGAACAGGGGACCCATCCCTACTGGGGCCACCAGTACATGCGGGTGTTGATCCAAGCCAGTGTCCCGTCCTGCGGGTACAGCACCTATGTCCTCACCGAGTCGCAAGGCGGCGATCTGCCTTTGTCTTTCCCCCGCGATCTCAGAGTGGAACGGGCGCACGCGTTCATCCTGGAGAATGAATGGCTCCGGGTGGCGTTCGATGCCCGCACGGGCGCCCTCGCGTCGATGGTGGACAAGGGGACGGGCGAGGAACTCGTGTCAGCGGGCGCCGCCGGTGTCTTTCGCTTGATCCGCGAAGACGAGAGCCAGGGCATGACCGCCTGGACGGTGGGACGGCACATGAACGTGCAGGACCTGGTCGACAATGTGCGGATCCGCAGCGTGTCCGCCGGACCGGACGCGATTCGGCAGGCGATCGTGGTGGAGACGGCATTTTCAAGTTCGACTCTGAAAACGACGATTTCTCTGGATGAGGACAGTCCGCTGTTGCGCTATGACGTGGAATGCGATTGGCGGGAGATCGGCGAGCGCGGCGCGGGGATTCCCCAACTGGGTTTCTATGTACCGCTGGCGTATGACTGCTCGCGCTTTGTCTATGATGTGCCGTTCGGGGTGGTCGAGCGGCCCGCCATGGACCTGGATGTTCCCGCCAACCGCTTTGCGGTCGCGGTCAACCAGGATACCGCGGGGCGGTCGCTGCTGCTTGCCACCGATTCCAAGTACGGGTTTCGCGGGCGGGACGATTCGCTGGCGGTCACCTTGATCCGCAGCTCGTTTGATCCGGATCCGTATCCGGAGATTGGGAAACATGTGTTCAGCCTTTTCTTGAGCCCCGTATCGGGCGAGAACTCCCGTGACCTGATTCTGCGCGGAGCCATGGTGAACCACCCG
The DNA here is from genome assembly GCA_021797415.1 of Bacillota bacterium. Next base: position 2,566 of record JAJZZT010000437.1, on the reverse strand, counting down.
CTGAGTGTGGTGTCCGCGGCGCCTTCGGCGGGCGTGCTGCCGCTTGTGCAGAGCTTTCTTCGGATCGAGGAGGGGAGCGTGGCTCTGTCGGCGGTGAAAATGTCCGAGGCGGACGCAGCGGATGCGGCGGCGCATGCAGTCGCCCACAGGTGGATCGTCCGCCTGTATGAGACCGACGGCCGCCCGACCCGCGCGGTGCTGCGCTTTTTCAAAAACGTCGCCAAGGCGTACTTCGTGGATCTGAACGAGGAGGCTGTGGCGGGAGCGGCGCAGGGCGCGGGAGCCGTCGCACAGGCCAACGCACAGGGTACCCCGCAGGTCACCGCAGAGGGTGAGGATATCCAGCGCGACGACAATGGAGCTCTCTCTTTTTCCGTCGCGCCGTTCAGGGTCGTCAGCGTCTGCGTGGAGTTCGCGTGATCCCGGAGACGTGGGATCGATCCGCATGGGCCTGACGAGATTCGGATGATCCCCTGTCACCGGAGACAGGGGATCCACCCCGCACAGCAGGCGGGGTGGATCCGGACGGCGTGTTTCATGATCCTCCTCCGGGGGTTTTGGATTGCATGCCGACGGTGGGCGCCTTCACCGCCTGTGTGACGATGAGGGTGTCCCACATGCCGTCCGCGTCATGCCCCGACACGCCGCACGCGATAGAAAAGACTCCGGGTTTTGACGCGAGAAATGTGAAATCCTGCGTCGAACCCATGCCCGCGCCCTGGCCTGGGTCGGGCGTCTCCGCGCCGGGGAAGGCAGGCAGCGCCACGTTGTTCGCCTTTTGCGCCTGCCGTGTGATGATCATGGCACTGTGTGGCATCATCCCCGAATTCGTCAATTCCACTTTTACATTCCATCCGACGGGCACCGTGAAGACCAGGCTGCCGTTCGCGTAGCCGTCGAAGTTGTATCCGCTGTTGGCGTTGCCGTCTGCCGCCGTCAGCTTGATCGTGGCAGTTTTTGTCGCGGGCCGGCTGCTCAGGAAGCGGGCGAGGTCATGTGAAGACGGGCCGGATGACGAGCCGCCGGATGTCTGACCGCCTGGTGAACACCCGGCAAGGGCAAACGGCATGAGCAAGGCGGCCGCCCATACGCTTGGGCGCGGCCGTCTTCTTGCGTCGGCCGCCCTTTGAATCTCATGTGAACGCGCCATTTGTATACACTCCTATCTTGCGCCAGTGTTTTCCGGCGACTTGCGCGCGCTTGTCTGAAGGTCGGCCACCACGATATGGCCTATCGCGCCACGTGCAAACTGCCGCATATCGTGCGAAACAAAAGGGTAAACGCCAGGCTGTGCGAATGTAAGTGTCGCGAGAATCCCATCGCCCGGGGGAACGTCGACCGTCTGCACATCGTGCAGCACGGCTGCGGGATTGCCGCTCAGATCGACCGTGCGCAGCGTGCTGCCCACGACGTGGAAGGCGGAAGATTCGTTCGGGCCGGCATTCACGAAGGCGACCGTGAGCGGCCTGCCGACCATCGCCCGAAGCGGATGGAATACCATGCGGCCCACCTGCCCGTTGAAGACCACGTAGCTCGGCTGCCCATTGAGCATATTGCCATATGTCGGCGGCAGGTAGAATTCGCTTTGGACGACCACCGCCTGTGGTGCGGACATTGCTCTTGGCGTCACCACCACCGCGCCGTACATGCCCATGGCAATATGCTGTAGCATCGGCGCGCTTTCGCAGTGATACAGAAATACCCCCGGCACGGAGGCGACGAAGTGGATGGTTCTTGATTGGCCTGGCGGCACGTCGACAAAATTCAGGTTCGGTGCAAGCAGGGCGGCGTGAAGATCGATGCTGTGCGCCATGAGCGGATCAAGGTTGTGCAGTGTCAACGATACACGGTCGCCCTGCCTGAGCAGGAGTGCGGGTCCAGGAACGGTACCGTCGAACGTCCAGGCGTGAAATGGCGTGCCCGGAGCCACATGTACAGTCGTTTCTTCTGTGTACATCTGGATGGTGACTTGGTTGCCGCGTCTGATGAACCGCGGCGGACGGGGCTTCTGGTTGACCGTTCGCATGGCTGCCGCTGTAGGGACTGCGCCAGTCGCATTGCCTGAAAAACCGCCTGCTCCGCCTGTTTGTGACGGCGAACCTTTCTGTGCCTTTACACCCAGGCCGTTTCCGGCGGGAGCTGCGAAATGGATGCCACAGCCGCTGAGCGCGGCGGCGAATAGCGCCAGGGCACCCAGGAACAGGCCCATCGACAGGAAGTGATGCGGCGGACGCACTGGCATTGGATTCCCTCCCATCTGTGTCAGAATGATCTTATCTGACTTCAGGAGGGACTTTGTGACAATGATCACAAATGCGCGGAAAGACGGCGTACGGAAAGACGGCGTGTCCGAATAAGGGAGTCATTACGTCCGGTCAACGGAAGAATGTGAATTGGCATGTCCAGCAAACGGAGTATATTGCGACATTGGCGCCGGATACTTTAGAAAACTCCGGCGCAGGGGCGCCGGAGCGTGGATTCAGGAGTTTCTCCGACGGTCTGTTTCGTCGTGGATTTCCTCGCGGAATCCGTCGACGGCGCGTTCCCGCCGCTCATTCCTAGATCG
>JAJZZT010000111.1 GCA_021797415.1 Bacillota bacterium | reverse complement strand
CAGGGCGGCGTCGCGCACCGTGCGCGCCATCGGCCCCACGTGGTCGAGCGTGCGGGCCAGCGGAAACACGCCGTGTTTGCTGACGCGACCGAACGTCGGCTTGAGGCCGACCACACCGCAGCACGCGGCCGGGATGCGGATGGAGCCTCCGGTGTCCGTGCCGAGCGACGCGGGCGTCAGGTCGATCGCCAGCGCTGCCGCGCTGCCGCCGCTGGAACCGCCGGCGGTCCGTCCGGTGTCCCATGGATTGCGGCAGATTCCGTAATGAGGATTCTCCGTCGTCGTACCATAGGCAAACTCGTGCATGTTCAACTTGCCGAGCAGCAGCGCGCCCGCGCCGGACAACTTCTCCCACGCGGCCGCGTCGGCATCCGGGACAAAATCTGCCTGAATGCTCGAACCGGACGTCGTGCGCACGCCTTTTGTCCAGAAGATGTCCTTGACCGCCAGCGGGATGCCGTGCAATGCGCCCCGGGACTCCCCTTTGGCCAGCCGTCCGTCCGCCGCTTCGGCTTCTTGCAGCGCCTGTTCCTCACAGAGCGTGATGTAGGACTGCACCTGGCCATCCAACCGTTTGATGCGATCTATGTAATGCTGCGCCAGTTCACGGCTCGACAATTCCCGCCGAGAGATCAGATCTGTCCATGCTGTGAGATCGCGGTACGTACACGACTCCCCCCGGTCATCTTGATTAGGTTCCCGGCACCATTGTATCCTACTGATAATGCGTTCGTCAGCGGGCAGTTTCCATTTTGTCTTCATTCGCCGTTTTATTCGCAAGTCATTTCGTACGCATTTCATCCGACATGAAGGGTAGGTATTCCATGACTGTTTTGCGCCAAAATCCGACACGCCGTTCCGGACGCCTGCAAAGACGCCTGTTGGCCGCTCTGGTTGCCCTGTGCCCAGTGGCGCCCATCGCACCCGCGGTCGCGGCGACAGCCGTTTCCCCCGCCGCCGCGCGCCTGTACCAGGAAGGGATGGCGGTGCGCCGGAGCAACCCGGCGCTCGCCCTAAAAGATTTTGCCGCGGCGGTCCGCCTCGCTCCGCAGTGGGAACCGCCGCTTTACAGCGAGGGCGCCGTGCTCGCCGTGACAAACTTCAAGGCGGCGCTGCCCCTCCTTCTGCAGGCCGCAAAGCTTGATCCGCTGGATGACACCGTATGGAACGTCATCGGGTGGGGTTATTACCAGCATCACCAGTTTACTGCGGCGGAAACGGCATTCTCCCGGCAACTGCAACTCGCCCCGAAGAGTCCGGAAGCACTCTGGGGCCTCGCGAACTGCTACGCCAACAGCGCCGTCCGCCAATTCGCGCCGGCCCGCACGGCACTGCTGCAGATGCGCGGCCACGCCACGGGCGCGCTCGCCGCGTCCGCCGCCAAGATGCTCGCCGCGCTTCCGCCCGACGCGGTGGACGCTTCGTACGAGCCAAATACGCCAATTTCCTACCAGGACGCGATCGCCATGGCGCTGTCGTACCGCGGCAATCCCGCAACAGCGGGCGCGTCGGCGCCGGCCGCCGCCGACGGCCAGAAACCATCTCCCTCCGTCGCTCCCTACATCGCGTTTGCCGCCGCGCGCGGCTTCCTGCGCAATCTGGCCATCCCGTCTTACCGGCAGCCTGCAACGCGGCTGTTCGCGGCCCTGTTGCTGGCCCGTCTGTACGGCGTCAACCGCTACGACTACATCCAGCCGTTCCCGCTTAGCGACATGCAGGGCGTCCCCGTAAACGATGTCATGTACGTCGACAGCATCCTCGCCCTACGGCTCATGACCACGGCGAGTCCAGGGAAATTCGCACCTTTTGCCCCCGTTTCCCGCGCACAGATGGGCCAGTTGGTTGCGCGGGCGAACACCGTCATGGCTCACCCGCCGCTGCCCGCAACGTGGCTGTCGCTGGGCGCCCCCAAGCCGGCCGCCGCCCCGTTTGTCTATCTGTTCACCACCAGCCAGCCGTCTTCCGCCATTCAGACCGCCGACATCGCGGCGCACGCGGGACGGATCACCGCGCTCGGCTTCACCGACTACCCGTTCATCGCCGATTTCCCCGCCGGCGCTGCGCGCACGCGGGAACAGACGGACCACACCAAGTACATCCTCACCGCGGCCTCCGCAGGAGCAGGGGTGCAGATGGAAATGACTGCGGCGCGGACGGCCGGGATCAAGCCGTTTCTCGTGCTGGCCAATTACAACAACGTGACGGACAGGGCCGATCCGGCCATCGTCAACCGCATGCTGACCAACCCGCAGTCGGCGGCGGGGCTCGTCCAGGAGGTGGCGGCGGTCGCAAAAAAAGAACAATTGGGCGGCGTGACGGTCGATTTTGAAGATATCGCGCCAAGTGACAGGCAACCGCTCGTCTCTTTTGTAACAGCCTTGCGCGCGGCTCTGACGCCGCTGCACATGCTCACCATGGTCTGCCTGCCGGAGCAGTCGAGCAGCGCCGGCGGACAGAGCCCGTACGACTACCGCGCGCTCGGACAGGCGGCGAATCTCGCCATGCTGATCACGTACGACGAGCACACGCCCGCCGGCAAGCCCGGCCCGATCGCCACGCTGTCCAATGTGACGCGCACCGTCCAATACGCCCTGCAATTGATCCCGCGACAGAAAATTCTGCTCGGTCTGGCGGACTACGGATACGACTGGTCCAGCGCAGGCGCGGTGGAGGTGAGCATGAACCAGGCGCAGCAACTGGCGGCGCAACACGGCGCAACCGTCACGCTGGACGCCGCGTCACAGTCGCCTACATTCTCCTACAGCGCGAACGGCGTCACGCACACCGTGTGGTTCGAAAACGGACAAAGTCTCGGAGAACTCGTCCATCTCGCCGGGATGTACGGGCTCGGGGGCTTTGCCGTCTGGCACCTCGGAGCGGAAAACGCCCAATTTTGGCAGGCGATCGCTTCCTGGCCGGCCGGCTGACCGGCCGACGCCTGATGCCGCTCTCGCGTTGAGGCGACTGCCCAGTCCCTGATGTCGCGACACCCGTATGCTCGCTCAATCGTCCGGTTTGTCCAGTTCAAACGAGCGGTGCACGCTGTCCTGAGCCGCCTCCAGATGACGGCTGTCGATCACGCACGACACCTTGATCTCGGACGTGCTCACCATCTTCACGTCCGCCCCCGCCTCTTCCAGCGCGCTGAACATCTGCGCCGCCACACCCGGGTTGCTGATCATGCCCGCCCCGACGATGGAGATTTTAGAAAGGCCGGTTTCATGCAACAATTGCCTGTACGATACCACCTCAGCGAGCGCCTCGCACGTCCGGATCGCCCGCTTTGCGTCCACCTCCTGAACGGTGAAGGACACGTCGACCTCATTGTCGCGCACAACACTCTGCACAATGACATCCACGTTCACCTGCTGCGCCGCAAGGGCCGAGAAAACAGCCGCCAGGCGGTGTTCGCCCATCGGCATGCCCACAAGCGCGATCTGCGCGACCTCCCGCTCGGCGGCCAGCCCCGTCACCACGCGCAGTCCTTCCATCGTCCCCATATCCCTGATCACCGTTCCCTCGTCATCTGAAAAACTGGAGCGCACCACCAGGTGCACCCCCTGCCGCTTGGCCGTCTCCACCGCGCGCGGGTGAAGCACCTGCGATCCCAGGTTCGCCAGTTCCAGCATCTCGTCGTAACTGACGACCGACAGCTTACGCGCACCCGCGACATACCGCGGATCCGCCGTATAGACACCGTCCACATCCGTAAATATTTCACATATATCGGCCCGCAACGCGGCCGCCATCGCCACGGCAGTCGTATCGGACCCGCCTCTGCCCAGCGTGGTCACTTGGCCGTCCGCAACGCCCTGAAATCCGGCGATCACGGGAACCCCGCCGTCATCCAGCCATTCCTGCACGGCCGCGGGCGCGATATCGGCAATCCGCGCCGCGCCGTGAATCGGTTCCGTTGCAATGCCCGCCTGCCAGCCCGCAAACGACATGGCGCGGACACCCCTTGCCCGCAGCGCCATGGCGAGCAGCGCCGTCGTCACCTGCTCGCCTGTCGCAAGCAGGGCGTCCAATTCGCGCAAATTCGGCTCGTGCGTCACACCGTGCGCCAGCCGAAGCAGTTCATCAGTCGAATGCCCCATGGCAGAGGCCACAACGGCGCAGCGGTGCCCCGCCGCGAGCGTCCGCAAGACGCGGTCGGCCACGACGTTGACCCGTTCTGTGGAACCGACGGAGGTCCCACCGTATTTCTGGACGATCAGCAAAGTCCTTCACTCCCGTATGCTCTCTCGTGCGGCGATCTCTATTCTGTATAGGTTCCCGGACACGCCGCTTGCGCCCGGATCCTGCTTTGGTTCAATGTAGCACAAACCGCCGCCCATGCTAAGTAGCGTCATGAAATATTCATGGAAGACTGCTACAATAGGCTCTATGAAAAAATCCATTGAGTCCTTTCACGGAATCGTCGCGCGCACCGCCTTCGTCATTTTGTTGACCATCGCGGCGTGCGCCGTTCCGGCGAACGCCGCGACCACACCGGCGACGCCGTTCAATCAGGCATTCAATCTCGCGCATCAGGGAACCTGCACCATCGAGAGCCTGGATACGACGGATCCGCTGTTTCATCAGCTTGAGAAAAAACAGTACCCCGGCCCGCCGGGCGGCCTGACGGCAAACAGTCTCATCTGGACAGGTTTCCTGCGC
>JAJZZT010000466.1 GCA_021797415.1 Bacillota bacterium | reverse complement strand
AAGCAGTACGTGGAATCCCAGGGGTTAAGCAAGCCCAGAACAAAGACAAGTACCAAAAGATAGCCCGCTTGACCCCCTCCTGGCGCTTCGCGCCCAGGAAAGGGAATGCGCGGGCAGTTCGTTCAAATGAGATCCGCATGGCGCGGACGCGCCACCAACGAAGGATGAAAAATGTGCTGGACTGTCCCCTGTCCTATGCCCAGCGAGTTTCGCGTCATGGACAAGGTTTGCTGGGTCGGCGCAATCCCCTTTGCTCGTCGCGAGTTTAGCGATAGCGGTGTCCGAGCAGGAGCAAAGGGGATGGCGACGACTGGCAGAAGACATTTTCAAGATAGACGCCCATGGCGTCGGAGCGCCACCATCGGCAGGATGAAAATTTGCTGGATCGGCGCAATCCCCTTTGCTCGTCGCGAGTTTAGCGATAGCGGTGTCCGAGCAGGAGCAAAGGGGATGGCGACGGCTGGCAGAAGACATTTTCAAGATAGTGATCCAGTCGCGCTACGATAAGATTTTTAATTGAGTGGACACGGCCCTTATCGCCTCGCACACCCGGCGCAGCGCCGCGAGCTTGACCTCCAGCACCGCGTCAATCGTCTCCACGTAAGCGCGGGGATCGCGCGGATTCTTATGCTGTCCGGCGCGCAATCCTCCCGGCAGCACCCACTTGCTTGCGCCCCCGCCGCCAATGGCCACGATCGTCTCCGCTTCCTGGATGATGCTGATGTTGTAGACACTCTCTTTACCGGGGTGTGCATAACCCACATTTTCCAGATTGGCAAGGATGTCCTTCTGGCGGTACAGGTAATACGGCTTGAGTCCGGCAGCCTCCACGGCGCGGCCAGCGAAATCCATCATCGCGACGACCGTTTCGTCGGCCGGTATCGCGTACTCATCGCGGTGACCCGTCACGGCCGCCGACCGCTTGAACGACAGCGTGTGCAGCGTGACGGAATCCGGCTGCAGTCGCAGCGTCCGCCGTACGGAATCCTCGACGATCGAGACATCCTCGCCAGGCAGGCCCAGGATGAGATCCATGTTGATATTGGTGAATCCCGCTTCGCGAAACAGAAAAAAGCGTTTGTCGACGATCTCCGGCGAATGGCCGCGCCCGATGGCGCGAAGTGTGGCCGCATTAAACGTCTGCGGATTGACGCTGACCCGATCCACGCCAAGCTCGCGCATGACGGACACACGATCTGGCGTGATGGTATCCGCCCGGCCCGCTTCCACGCAAAATTCGCGCCACGACCCGGCGGCCGGCAGGTGGCGCAGCAACGACTCCAGCACACGCCGCAACTCCGGCGCGCGCAGGCTCGTCGGCGTGCCGCCGCCCACGTAGACCGACGTGACACCCACTCCGTGGCTGTTCAGCAGTTCACCGACGGCGCGGATCTCTTTGTCCAGCGCGGCCAGAAAGTCCTCGGCGTACGCTGCCTTTTCGCGCATCGAATACGCGGGAAACGTGCAGTAGGCGCAGTGTGTCGGACAGAACGGCACGCCGAGATAGACGCTGACAGAGCCTTTGGACAGGCTGTGCAGGTCAGGCACGACGCGCAGTTGATGCTGCGCGACTTCCAGGGCAAGGCGCGCTCTGCGCGGCGACACCAAATAATCGCGCTCCAGATCGCGCGCGGCCATCGCAAACGCGAGACCGTCAACCGACGGGAGCGGATCCGGGCACATCACATCGCCTGTCGCCGGAACTCCTCTCACCGCATCGACCGGCCTGTCCCTCCTCCCGCCGGACAGCTCGGCCGCGATCCCGTCCGGCGTTTCGCTGAACGCGGCCGCAGCGCGCCGCAGATGCGCGTGCGCCAGCTTGGTCGGCCGAACACCGGTGAGTATGCCCCACGGCTGCGCGCGTCCGGTCAAGGCGCTCAATACTTCATGCAGCGCGTGCAGGGACGCCCGTTTGGCAGCGCGCCGCGCGAGCGTCTCCGCCTGTTCCGTCCGCTCCGCCAGGCCAGGCCGCACCACCTGTTCCGTCCGCTCTGCCCAGGCTGACCCAACCAAGCTGCCGAACTCCTCCCTCACCGCGTGTACGCGCGCATGGATTCCGCCTGCCCGAAACGCCAGAGCCACCTCGACAGCGATACGCGGTTCTTTCACATGCACTCCCCCGGACAGTCGCCCGGCACTTCCATCGGACGCCTGATCCCGGTCCGGCGACGTTTCCATCCGGTCCCGCGATGCGTCCACCCAGTCCGGCGATGCGTCCACCCAGTCCGGCGACGGTTCCATCCGATCCGGCGACGTTTCCATCCGGTCCCGCGATGCGTCCACCCAGTCCGGCGATGCGTCCACCCGGTCCGGCGATGCGTCCACCCAGTCCGGCGATGCGTCCACCCAGTCCGGCGACGGTTCCGTTCGCCGCTTTGCCGCAGCCCGTTGCACAGGTTCCGAAGCCGCATTCTGCGCCACGAAAACCTGTTCATCCGCATAAAACAACCCGACCATGCGCGTCCATTCAGCCTCGTAACAGGCGCCACTCCATGAGATGTCAATCCTCACCGCGTACACCTGCCGTCACACGAATCTCCCTGGCGCGCACCCCGGAAAACCGTCCGATCTGCGCCGCCCCCTCCATACCCGCCGCGTGCAGCGTCTCGACCAGTTCCGCCGCCTGTGCGGCCGGAAGCGCAAACAGCAGACCGCCGGACGTCACTGCGTCTGCCAGCAGCACGCGCGTCAGTTCATCCACATCGTCGTCAAACGCGACCGCCTCCGCGACAAACGCCCTGTTGCGCTTGCTGCCCGCCGGAACAAGCCCGCGTTCGGCGTACAGACGCGCTCCGGCGAGAACCGGCACTTTTTGCGCGTCAAGCGCAAGCCCGACACCCGATGCCCGCGCCATCTCAAGCGCATGGCCGAGCAATCCAAACCCGGTCACGTCGGTCGCCGCGTGCACCGCAAAACGGTGCGCCGCTTCCGCCGCCCCCTTGTTCAGCAGCGCCATCCAACGGATCGCCTCTGCCGCATCTTCCTCAAGTGCGACAGCCTCCTTGATCGCCTTTGACACGACGCCCATGCCGATCGGCTTGGTCAGCACCAGCGCATCGCCCGCCTGCGCCCCCGCGTTTGTCCACATGGCGTCCGGGCGGACCACTCCCGTGACGGCCATGCCGAACTTCGGATCGACATCGTCGATCGAGTGCCCGCCGAGCAGCGTCACCCCCGCCTCGCGCAGCTTGTCCGCTCCGCCGCGCAGGATGTCCGCAAGTATGGCCTTATCCAGTTTGCTGATCGGGAATCCCACGATATTGAGTGCGGTCAGCGGGCGCGCGCCCATCGCGTAGATGTCGCTCAGCGCATTGGCCGCCGCAATCTGCCCGAACGCGAACGGATCGTCCACGATCGGCGTAAAATAATCGACCGTCTGAACCAGCGCCAGATCGTCTGCCAAACGAAAAACGCCCGCGTCATCCGACGTGCCCAGTCCGACGAGCAAATTGGGATTCGGCTCTTCGCGGGGCAGGAACGACAGGACTTCTCTCAGGTCCGCCGGACCTATCTTGCACCCTCACCCCGACTTGTCAGTGAGCGTGGTCAGCCGGACGGCCTGCCGCAAGTCGCGAAGCGGCCCCCGCGATTCCTGAAACAAGCCGTTCAAATTCTCCGGAGAAAACGGTTCGGACATCGAAGATCACCTCCTCCCGCGCCACCCGCGCGACAATCGGCGGATCGCCTGCGCGCAGCCCGGCCGTGAACCGTTCTGCCGACACACCGGGAATGGCCGCGGCCACGCCCCAGGACGGCAACTGTTCACTTGGCAACGCTCCGCCGCCCACCTGAGCGATCGTCACGATCGTCCGGCACTGTGCTGCGGGAGCCTCGTTGGCCAACCGTTCGACAAGCCGTCCGGCAATCGCCTCAAGCTCCTCCACAGGCCGCGTGAGCAGCCGCAGAACCGGGATCCGCTCGTACGCCGTGCGCTCGTCCTCATACAGCCGCAACGTCGCTTCCAGCGCGGCCAGCGTCAGCTTGTCGACCCGCACCGCCCGCGCCAACTGATTCTTGCGGATACGCGCGACAAATTCCCTGCGACCGCAGATCACGCCGGCCTGTCCCGCGCCGAGCAGCTTGTCTCCGGAGAATGTCACGATGTCGACGCCAGCGCGCACGCTCTCGCCGATCGTCGGTTCGTCTCCCACACCGCGCGCGTGCAGATCCGCCAGCGACCCGCTGCCGAGGTCTTCGACCAAAAGCGCACCGTACCTGTGCGCCAATTCCGCTAGAGCGGCGAGCGACGGCTTGGACGTGAAGCCGACGATACGGAAGTTGGACGTGTGCACGCGCAGCACCATGTCCGCTCCGTCTTTGAGCGCCGCTTCGTAATCCGCCTCGCGCGTTTTGTTGGTCGTTCCCACCTCGACCAGCGTCGCCCCGCTCTGGCGCATGACTTCCGAAACGCGGAACGATCCTCCGATTTCCACCAACTCGCCCCGCGAGATGGCCACCTTCCGCCCTTGCGCCAGTTCTGTCAGTGTGAGAAAAACCGCCGCCGCATTGTTGTTCACCACAAGGGCCGCTTCCGCGCCGGTCAGACGGCAGATCAGAGGCTCGACGTGATCGTGGCGCAAACCGCGTTCGCCCGTGTCCAGATCGTATTCCAGGTTGCTGTACCCGGCCGCCGTAAGCGCAATCGCCGCAAGCGCCTCTT
>JAJZZT010000073.1 GCA_021797415.1 Bacillota bacterium | reverse complement strand
CGCACCTGGACGCTTTGGCCGAAGCGGCGCAACAGGCCCCCGGCTGTCTTGGCGCGCGCATGACCGGAGCCGGGTTTGGCGGTTGCGCGGTGTGCGTTGTGAAAGAGGCGGACGAAGCGGATTTTATGGCGTTTGTCGGCGCGGCTTACGAACGGGCGGTCGGCCTGCGGGCCACCTTTTACGCCAGCGGCATCGGCGATGGAGCGCATGAGAGAACGCATGAGCTTCGCTGAGGGGTAGTTCAAAAATAGCGGGAATTTGGCGTGTAAAGGGGACATCTGATAAACCGGATTTTTAGGACGGGGGTGATTCCGGTAAGGAAGTTTTCACTGTACAGGATCGCTGTGATCGTCACGATGGCGGTGCGCTTTTTTCTTCAGGTTCGCCGTTTCCACCGCAAGCACAGCCGCCCCTGGACGCGCCGCTCGGCCGAAGCGTGGGAAGCGCTCATCGTGCGCCAGGCGCGGGAGTACCGGAGAAACGCGATTCACCTGCAGGGACTGCTGATCAAATACGGCCAATTTCTCAGTACGCGGGCCGATCTCTTGCCCGCCGTCTTCCTGCGCGAACTGGAGAGCCTGGTCGATCAGGTGTCTCCTGTGCCGTGGTTTCAGGTTCGCCGCAAACTGGAGAATCAGTGGGGGAGAATCGAGGATGTGCTCGTCGAAATCAGCGATGATCCGGTTGCGTCGGCGTCGATCGGGGTGGTGTATCGCGGACGGCTGAAAGACGGGCGGGATGTGGCCGTCAAAATCCGGCGGCCCGGCATCGAAAAGATCATCCGCGCGGACTTCCGAGCGCTGCGCATCGTGCTGTGGCTTGCGCGCAAGTTCAGTTCGCTCGGGAAACGGGCGAATCTTCCCGCACTGTACCGGGAAATGACCGCGGTCGTCGGAGACGAGCTGGATTTTGTCCAGGAACTGCGCAACGGACGCTATTTTCAGCAGAAATATGAAAACAACCGCGAAGTGTACATACCGCGTTTTTTCGAGGAATTGTCCAGTGACCAGGTGCTCGTCATGGAGTGGGTGGACGGCGCGCGCATCACGGATCTCGCTTTCATCGAAAAGCATGGGCTCAGGCGGGAACAACTGGCGTCGACGCTCGTCCGCTCCTACGCCGCGCAACTGTTCGGCGGCGGGAAGTTTCACGCCGACCCGCATCCGGGCAATATTCTGCTCCGGAAAGACGGGATGATGGTCTGGCTGGATTTCGGCATGGTGGGCGTGATCCGCCAGCAGGACGCCGAACACATCCGCGGATTGATTGAAGGCATCGTGTTCGAGGATGTCGACAAGATCATCCACAGTCTGGAACGGCTGCGCTTTCTGCTGCCCGGCGCCGACCATGCGGCGCTTGAGGAGGCGATCCTGTTCGTCATCCATGCGTACAGGCGCAAGGGGCCGGTGAAGTTTGACGAACAGATGCTGGACAAACTGTTGACGGACATCCAGGAAATGGCGCGCGAGCAACCGATCCAGTTGCCGAGCGAGTTCGCCTTTTTGGGGCGGGCGCTGTCCACGCTCGTGGGCGTGCTGCACATTCTCGATCCGGGCGTCGACCTGATCGCCATCGGCAAGCCGGTCGTCAAGGAATGGATCGCCGAGCACGGCGCCGGTGAACAGAAAGAATTCCGCGTTTTGCGCCAACTGCGCAACTGGGCCGCTCCGCTTTTTCGCTATTCGGACATGCTGACCCACTATCTTGAGCATCCGGACAAGCGGTTGAACGCCGAACGGGAACGGGCGGCCGCAGAACAGGAGATCCGTTTTTTTGCCCGCCACGCGACTTTGGGCTATAGTGTCGGTGGAATCAGTTTTGCGGCCCTGTGGGCGGCCGCGTTTCTGGACAAGCTGCCGCTCGCGCTCGCGTCGGGGGCGGGCGTGCTGGCGGGCGTGTGCGCCGGGGGCGTGTTCTCGTTTCTGCAGTACAGGCGCGTGAACAGACTGGGTTGAGGGTGGGTGCCTTGTTCTATACCAATCTGCAGGTCCGCTTCAGTGACTGCGACGGGCTTGGGCATATGAACCACGCCGCGTACTTTCACCTGATGGAAGAAGCGCGCCGCGACGTGTTCGCGCTGTTCAATCCATCCCTTGGCATTGACGCGTGGAACCTCATCGTGGGGTCGGCGCGCTGCGACTATATCGAGCAGGTCGATCACCGGGAGACCGTCCGGGTGGTGTCCTGGATCGGTCACGTCGGCAATTCCAGTTTTGCCGTGGAGCACGCCGTGCAGAATCGGGTGGGCCAGTGGGCGGCGCGCGGACAGGCGGTGTTGATCCACTTCGATTACGGGCGCGGCAGCGCTCTGCCGCTGCCTTCGGACATCAGGCGGATTCTGCTGGCGCACGGTGAAGGGCCGGGCGACGCGCCGTCCCTGCGCTGACGCGGCGAAGGTTGCCGGACTCGTGGCGCGCCGTCCCGCGTGGGCAAACCGCGTGGGCAAACCGCGTGGGCAAACCGCACGGGCAAACCGCACGGGCAAACCGCACGGGCAAACCGCACGGGCAAACCGCACGGGCAAACCGCACGGATTATGGACCGGTGAACCAGGCCAATGCGGTTGGCAACTGGCTCTGCCAGAATCCCCAGATGTGCGCGCCGTCTTCCTCCGCGTAGTCGACCTGCGCGCCGCGCGCCACAAACAGATCGCGCGCCAGACGGTTGGCGGCGAGAAAGTCGTGCGTGCCGGCGGGCGTCTTCGCGCACGATTCCTGCAACCCCACGCGCATGCAGAGTCGCCTCCCCGCGAGTGAAGCGGACTGGCCGATGCGCTCGCGCGCCTCGGCGAGAAACGCCCCGGACAGCAGGATGGCGCGCTCCCACAAGTCCGGGTACATGAACAACGCGCCGATGGTCGCCACCGCGCCGAGCGACACGCCCGCCATGCCGCGCTGCTCTCGCGTTTGCCCCAGTTCGGGGTGCTGCTGTTCGATAAATGGCAGACATTCCTCGGCGACAAACCGCACATACTGCTCATGCCGCTCTCCCGTCATACTGTAGTCGTCGGTGCGGCGCGGAGGATGGACAGCGATGCCCACGACGGCAAACGGAGGAAGTCGGCCGTCCGTTATCCGCTCATGCGCGATGGTCGCGATCCGCCCGTGCGTGAAAAATTCGTTGCCGTCATGGCAGTACAGCACAGGTAGGGGGTATCTTGCGGGCGATTCCGGTGGGAGATATATCTTGACGGTTCGTTCTTCGCGCAAATGCGCACTGTATAGATTGTGCGCCACGATCGTGCGCCTCGGGGTCTCGTTCATGAGTCGTTCCAACTCCTTTCGCCGTTGTTCGCGCCCCGCGGAAAGACGGGCTATCCATCCGCGGATGGAGCAGGCTTCAAACTTTTTGTGAGACAGAAAAGGGTTGATATCAAAAAGAAACTCGCCACATTTGACGATCTGTATTATACTATACCTGATCTCTGTACTATTCAATCGAGGTGAGTAGGATGAGCGCTGTTCTCGAATCCAGGCCATTGCCTTATCTGCAAATTCTGAATGCGCAGGGAGAAGTCATCAACGCAGAACGCATGCCGAAACTGAGCGATGAAAAACTGCGTGACATCATGCGCAAGATGGTCTTTACGCGCATTTGGGACGACCGCGCCGTGAAACTCACGCGTCAGGGCAGACTGGGGTTCTACGCCCCCGTCGCCGGACAGGAAGGTTCGATGATCGGCAGCGAGACGGCGACTGAGCGGGATGATTTCATCCTGCCCAGTTATCGCGACGTGCCGCAGGCCGTATGGCACGGCTGGCCGCTCTACCAGGCGTTTCACTATTCGCGCGGCCATCAGCACGGCGGTCAGATCCCCGAGGATGTCCATGTGCTGATTCCGCAGATCATTATCGGCGCCCAGATTGTACAGGCGTCCGGTATTGCCATGGCGTTCAAATTGCGCAAGGAGCGCCGCGTCGCCGTCACGTACATCGGCGATGGGGGCACGTCGCAGGGCGACTTCTACGAGGGCATCAATTTCGCGGGTGCGTACCGGTTGCCTGCCGTTTTTATTGTACAGAACAACCAGTTTGCCATCTCCGTACCGGTCAGCCTGCAGACGGCGGCCGACCGGCTGGCCGACAAGGCAGTTGCGGCGGGCATCCCCGGTGTACAGGTGGACGGAATGGACGTGCTTGCCGTGTACGCGGCGACGAGTGAGGCGTTGGAACGCGCCCGGTCGGGCGGGGGGGCGAGCCTGATCGAGGCGTTGACGTTCCGCTTTGGACCGCACACGATGAGCGGCGACGACCCGACGCGCTACCGGACAAAGGATCTGGAGGCGGAGTGGAAGGCGAAGGACCCGCTTGTGCGGTTCCGGACCTATCTGCAAAAGAGGGATCTGTGGAGCGAACGTGACGAGGAGACAGTCATCGAGGAGGCGCGCACGGCTGTGACGGACGCGCTGGCCAAGGTGGACGCGACGCCCGCCATGAGCGTCGAGGGCATAATCGACAGCATGTACGCGCAGTTGCCCGCCAATCTCACGGCGCAGCGCACGGAATACGCGAACGGAAAGGGGTGCTAGGCGTTGGCCCAGATGACGATGATCCAGGCGATTACCCAGGCGCTCGACCTGGAGTTGGGACGCGACGAGCGCGTGCTGCTGTTCGGGGAGGATGTGGGGCGCGGCGGCGGCGTCTTTCGCGCCACAGATGGATTGCAGGCGAAA
>JAJZZT010000151.1 GCA_021797415.1 Bacillota bacterium | reverse complement strand
CGGACCGAGCGTACGTTTTCGGATACGTGAGGGAGCATTTCTGGCGATGACGCCGCAATGCGCCGGGGAGTTCTGCCCCACTTTTTGAACAACCTCCTGGAGTGGGTTGCCTGCAAAAGAGGAGATTCGTTCACCCTTGCGGCCCGTGTTGCGAGAATCGCGCGGTGGATGCACCCCGATCAGTAGCGCACGTAGTTATGGATGTTTTTGGGGGATATACTGTGGGTGTGGAACGATCAGTCTGGTTTGACCGCGTCGAGCAGGAGTGAAACGAACCCGAGTTGTCCGTTTTGGTTTCGATGGTCGTAACGCAGCGTTCGATAGATCAGCCCTTGTGCGGGATCCCAGTCTGTGGAGTGAAACGCGCCAGATTCATCGCAGTATTCCAACAATAGAACATCAAACCCCGCTCGGGCAAATACGTCGCTCAGCGTGCGGTAGTTGTACACGACCTTGTGGCTGGCCGCCGGGTGATTGGGGATGCCAGGCGGACCGCCAACTTGCGCCACATGCTGGTAGGCAGCGTTTGGGAAGTACCCATCTGGCACCGCGCAGCGAACGTATCCGCCGGGCTTCAGGAATTCATGGCAAATGCGAGCGGCTGTTAGCCCCTCGTCCTGCGTCAGGTGCTCCCAGACATGCTCTGCGAGAATGGCGGACAGCGATCCCACACCAAATCGACGCAGCCAGTCATCGCGTCGCAGCAGATTCAGCTCGTCTTCCCCTGTGTGGATCCAGCCTGGGTTGTTGTGCGCGTACTCACCACCGCCGATCGCGACGCGAATGTCGCCGCCGTTCATCATCCGTCACACCTCAGTGGCAATTGTACCACGCATCGGAAAGATTTGCGGCGGTCCCACGACACTGCTTATGGCGGTCATGGCCGCCGTGAGGGTGTTTTGCGGACGGCCATGAGGAATGGGAATGCGCGGGCAGTTCGTTCAAACGCTATATCTGGAATCAGATCGCCTGTGCAGTGGACTTATCCCACGTCCTCTGGGTGCGGTACTTTGTGCGGAGACTGGACGTGGTAGGACGGTCCTTCGGACAGCGGGAGGCACGGTGCCCATGTCCCCGTCTGTCAGCGCAAGACGGAATCGACCAGATAGGCCGCGGCGGGCAAAGCAAACAACGCGTAGAGCAGGCCGGACAGCCAAACGCCGCGCAGCAGCTCCGGTTCCCCGCCCTCGACCGGAAAACCCCCGTTCGGAAAGCCCCCGTCCGAAGAACCCACTCCGGCATCGCGCCCGCCGCCATGCCCCTTCGCCACCTCTGTGTTTCCGGTGCTCACCGCAGATGCCCCATGTCGATCGCTTCCGGCGGGTGACCCCACAGCGCCGTTGCGGCCCAGACCGCGACGGAAGCGCCAGTGCGGCCAGGGGAACTGGCCGGCGGCG
This sequence comes from Bacillota bacterium, assembly GCA_021797415.1. The sequence continues at coordinate 3,287 of JAJZZT010000151.1, read as the reverse complement.
AACAGCCAGAACAGAAGCGCCGTCAGCGCCAGCACGGGAACCAGTTCCGGCATGACCAAGCGGTACGCGGCTCCAGACCAGACCATCTTCGTCGCCGCGACCGCGTACAGGACGAGTATGACAAAACGCACCGGGCGGTCATGCGAGTCCACTAGACAAGTCCCCCCGTCAACCATAGATTGACCATCAGCGCTGCGGCGAAAATCATGACGGTCGCGACCGCCAAACCGAGCGTCACCGTCCTGCGGCCAAACGCCTGCGGCAGCATGAACACATTGCGCAGGTCGACCATCTGCCCCATGAGCAAAAACGCCAAGATGGCGCCGGGGGAAAACAGTCCGGCAAGACTTGCGGCGACAAACGCGTCCGCGGTGGAGCAGAGCGACAGCGCGCCGCCCACGCCCATCATGAAGGCGATGGACCACACCGAATGCTGCGTGAACGCCGTCACCGCGCGCACGGACAGCAGGTTCTGGGCCATCGCCGCAAGCAGCGCGCTTGCGACAAAGAAAGGGCCGACGGCAAACATTTCGCCGCTGGCGTGCGACAGGACGGCGGCGGCGCCGCGTCGCGAATGCTTAGCAAAAGATGGAGAACGACGCCATTTCTCAGTGAGACCGTCTTCGCGGATGCGCACGATCCAGCCTGTCGCCACCGCGATGGCGAGCGCCGCCCCGGCCCGGATGGCAAGCCAGCGCCAATGTTGATGAAACGCGATGAACGTCGCCGCAAGCGACACGATATTGAGCGTGGGGGCGGCAAGCACAAAGGTGAACGCGATGGATTCGCCCACTCCTTTGCGGCGCAGTGTGCGGGCAACCGGCATTGCCCCGCAGTCGCAGACGGGCAGGGTCGTGCCGATCATCGCGGCGGCAAGGCGTCCGGCAAGGTTGTCGGATAACAGCGCCACCACGCCGCCGGACGATAGCCACGACTCGATCATGGCGGCAAGCAGCGCGCCGATGGCGATGAACGGAATGCCGTCCCATACGATGCCTTGAAACAGGACATGGACGGAATGCCAATCGAGCAGCGTCCTCCAGGATCCCGTCTCGTAAAAAACAAGCGCCGCCGCGCACAGAGCGACCAGGCCGACGGCCAGGGACAGCCGCATTTTGATCGACGGCACGGTATTTTCCACACCCATCGCCCCATCGCCCGCCTTTCCCGCGCCTGTCCGACATTCCCGGCAATATCGCGCGCCTGCCGTATCGCATGGCAAAGCGCATGGCTTGCCTCGTTGCTTTCCTCGTTTATGGCGCATTGTTTGTACAACTCTATTCGCAACCCGTCCACAACATGTGTCCGGCGTGACGCCCCCTATCCCCTGAAGGGGATGGGAATTCCCGCCCCTTTTTAAAAATAAGCAACCGCGCCGTTTGTTCCGGTATTGTTCTGATGGTACAATCCCCTCGCCAGCGCGGCATCCCGCCGATCCAGCGGCGCCACAAAGGAACCGCTCCGGCCCATTCGGACAATCAAGGAGGAGGCGCGATGGGACGCCGTTTGACCCTCATACTGGCCGCCGCAGCCGGCGTATCCGTCGCCAATCTCTACTACAATCAGCCCCTGCTGGCCCTGATCGGCCGCTCCCTTCACGGCTCCGCAGGCCAGACAAGCAATGTCGCCATGGCGACACAGGTGGGCTATGCGGCCGGATTGTTGCTGTTCACGCCGCTTGGCGACATCATGCCAAAGCGCAGGCTAATCGTGGGACTCTGCCTGCTCACCGCCGTCTCGCTTGTCGGCGTGGCCGCGGCAGACAGTATTCCCGTCATGGAACTGGCAAGTTTTCTCGTCGGCCTGTTCACCGTAGTGCCGCAGGTGATCGTCCCGTTTGCCGTCGATCTCGCTTCCGCAGACCGCAGGGGGCGCGCGGTCGGCTCTGTCATGAGCGGCCTGCTTGCCGGCGTGCTGCTGGCGCGCATCGCGAGCGGCGCGGCGGCGGCTTTTTTCGGCTGGCGCGCGGTCTTCGCGGGAGCCGCCGGGATCATGACCGGACTCGCGCTCATTCTCCGCCGCGCACTGCCGCACATTGTTCCGGACGCGGGGACGAGCTATCCCGCGCTTTTGCGCTCGCTCGCGGCACTGTTTCGCGAACAGCCCGTGCTGCGCAGGGCAAGCCTGATCGGCGGCGCCCTGTTCGGAGCGTTCAGCGTGCTGTGGACAGTCTTGGCGTACCGGCTTGCCGCCGCACCCTACCACGCAGGCAGCGGCGTGACCGGCGTGTTTGGCCTGGCGGGGCTGGCGGGAATGCTGGGAGCATCGCTTGCGGGGTCTTTCGCCGACCGTCGCGGACCCGCCTTTATGATCGGCGCCGCCATCGTCTGCGTGATAGGCGCTTTCGCGCTGCTCGCGGCGTGGTCGGGCATCCTGGCAATATTGATCCTGGGTGTCGTCCTACTGGATTTCGGGGTGCAGACCGCGCAGATCTCCAACCAGAGCCGCGTCTATGCACTGTCCGCAACCGCGCGCAGCCGTCTGAACAGCGTGTACATGGCGGTGTATTTTATCGGCGGGGCGCTTGGTTCGCTGCTTGGCGGACTCGCATACGACCGGGGCGGATTCAGTCTCGCCTGCGGCGTCGGGATCGCCTTCGCCACCTTCGCCCTCATCGTCCATCGAGCGGGATGAGGGCTTCACGGCCAGAAGACTTCGCAGTCCGCGCATAAACGGTTGCTATTTTGTATAATATGGTATAACAAGAATTGTTTTTCTCATGAAATATAGAACCCGTTCAAATCCGCAATGCGCTGGGGAGTTCTGCCCCCTCTTTGAACAACCTCCAAAAAGTGTATGTTCAAAAGGGGGCAGGTAAGACCCACGCAGTGCAAGGAAGCAGCCAGAAATGCGGACCGAGCGTACGTTTTCGGGTACGTGAGGGAGCATTTCTGGTGATGACGCCGCAATGCGCCGGGGAGTTCTGCCCCCTCTTTGAACAACCTCATATAGTGAATAACCCGTCAAATTGCTGCGGTATGACACAGGGAGGAGAGCGGCGGCGCATGTTGAACGCCATCTTGGGCGGTTTGGCCATATTTATTTTAATCGGTTTGACAGCCGCCCTGTTCCTGCCAAAGTTCATCCGTCACCAACTGGAGCAGCAGATGAAGCGGGCGACTTCAAGACTGTTTACAGAATCCTACACCAAAAACATCTTTGAAGGTGTCACCGCCTTGCGGAAATTCGGGATACAATGGGCGGTGGAAAACGAACTGCGCTCCCATCATCCCGCGGCATTGTTGAAGCCCATCGGCACACACCGCCCATTTCCCCATTTTGACGGA
>JAJZZT010000240.1 GCA_021797415.1 Bacillota bacterium | reverse complement strand
AAACTAAAATTTTGAATAAGTCGTGAGTTATCCGCACGGAGGGCCTCAAGCGTTCTTGCGAATTCGTGTCTTTGTTCCTCTAGCTCTTTAGCAATTTTCCCCTTGTAATCCTCAAGCTGAGTTTGAAAAACAGTCTGAACCGCGTTTGGCCCAATCCATTTCACAATGATGAAAACTACAATTCCGATCCCTACATCTATAGCGGTCTGTATCCACGGCATGTGACGATAACCACCTCTCACTATTTGAATTAAACACCCATTCTTCCCGCCATCGCATAACGTCCAATTGCTGACTGGGTTGCCTGTCCAATGATAGACGGATAGAATGGCCATAGACTCGGAAAGGAAAAGGCCTCTTCGTTATGAGTGACACTGCTACGGCAGCGCCACAGGATCACTGTGATTATGATACCAGATGATCAGGGCGTTTGGTGCGTATTCCGGAGTAATCCGGCCACCGATTCCACGGCATGAGCGCCACACATTCCTGTCCATCACTGCCACTTTCGTCACCCCTTAACGAGATCTCATATTTGATATCCCCTCATCACGAGGGAAAAGGGCGACAAAAAGCGGCTCCGTAAGGAGCCGCTCATTCAATCGCACGTGCCTCGAGTGAAAAAACTCACCCCTTCCAGCGCAGCCCGAGCGCTATCGCCATCACCCGTGCCAGTTCCGCCAGGTCGCTCACTGCGTCCTTGCGGGTGTAGACTTCGTCGGTCTGCAGTTCAAGAACCACGCCGACAATCCGACGATACCAGTCCAGTGTTTCGATTTGGTCCTCCAGGAAGGTCGTTTGGTTATTGGTCATACGGCGGATCCGAGTGATTTGTGTTTTTCGCATCCCTGCTTTGTCAATTCCCACCACCCCCGTTTTTTGGTTGTCGCGTCACCGCGGAGCTTCAGGCCGACAAACGCGGCTTGGACCCTGGCCCTCCACACGTCCCTGCCGTTGTCATAGACGTATCCGGCATCCTCATCCCTAAGGGGGCAGCGGTGCGCGAGCATGATATACATATCGCGGGGTTTCATCGCCGCACCCTGCTCGTAGAGGATTGTCACTAATTGGGCGGCGATAACCCCGTTAACTGGCTGCCCACCGTACCTATAGTTGTTCGTGATTTTGCCTCCGGGTATCCCGCGATCGTCAGTCTGCATGTGCCATCCTCCTCCTGGTATGATGTGAGTGTACTATATCTATTGACGATTTTGGTTGTCGATATAGCCATATACGTCCATCTATAGCATTTCAAGGAATAGACTCAAAGGCGAGGGACATTGCGTTTCGGCACTTCGTGAAAAACCTACTGAGATGTATTTGTGATCGAGGGTGTTGCTTCTATGTAACAATTGTGTAACCCGTGTGTAGAAACTGCGAAAGCCCCCTCAGTCCAGTCCGTTTTCAACGTCGTTCCCTTCCTCGTATCAAATACCAGGGAACCGAGGCGAAAAAAACACCACAAATGGAGCGCCGCGTCCGTTATACTATCGGCATCTGATCAACCTTTGTGCGTGGAAAGGTACTCCCACGCCGCGTTTCTCTGCACTTCTTGTATGCACAAAACGGTGCGGGGACACTTCCAGTTGGATGTGCGCCTGCGCGACCCCTTTTCGCACATCGGTGGCGGCCATTCTATCCAGCAATATCTGGACAACAGACCCCGTCAAGTTCTGGTCGGCACGTGGTGGCAGTAACAAATAGTCTTATGACGCTGTCAGTCAAGAGGAGGCCAAGGTGAACAAGATCGATCTTGATGTGGAGTCGCGCCACTGGGCGATCAATCCACTCGCGGGCCCGATCGTACTGGTGACGACCGTCAATGCTCACGGTTGGGTGAATATTGCCCCTAAGAGTTGGGTGTCCTTCGTATCCAGCAAGCCGTTTCGACTTGTTCTGGGCTGCCATCGTGAGCACCATACGGCCATGAACCTGCTCGAAAACGGCGAATGCGTGATCAATCTCCCCAGCGACGATCTCGCCCAAAAGGTATGGAACGCTCACGTCCCTCTTCTTCCTTCGCCCGATGAACCGATGGTGCGCGGCTTTGCCACGATTCCAGCCGTGATGGTCAAGCCTCCGCGGCTTGTCGAATGCCACGCGCACATGGAATGCCTTGTGGACAATGTCCTCGCATTTGGCGACACGGAGCTCGCCTTCATTCTTAAATTGGTGGCGGCGTCAGTCGACGAGTCGGTTCTTCACGCGAATGATCCAATGGCCGACCTTCGCCCCATATTCTATGTGGCGCCGGGTACGTATGGAGTGGTCGAACGAGGGCGTCAAGTATAATCCTAGACTCTCTCCCATTTGCGATGCAGAGGACAACATGGTCAGAATACGATCGAATCGCCGCCCCCGCTCCCCTTCCGGCAGCAAGTACGGCGGTTCTCAGCTTTCTGATTCGGTACAACTTGCGTTTGTGGCTTTCGTTGCCACGTTTGGCGCAACATCATTGGATCCCGCTTCCCTTCCCGGATCCACTTTTTGCGATGGCATTGGCTGGATCGCATGATGATCACTCCCGGATCAAGATATTGCGCGTTCCCATGGATGATACAATATCATTGGCTGATTTCCTTCGCGTTTCCCTCTCCCTTCTCATTGAAAGCGACAATCCGGACTGAAGTGTCCGATATCCGGGAGGTTGTGGCGTATGGGCATCGTACATCAAGGCCTGGTGAAATGGTATAAGAGGGACAAGGGCTACGGTCGAATCACACTGGACGACGCAGAGGGGCATGCCTTTGTCCATTTCAGCGGAATCAAGCCGGATCCCGCCAGGTTCCCGAATGATTTTCGATTTCTGGAAGAAGGACAACGGGTCTCCTTCCGCCTCATCGAAAATCCAGACTTAAAGGATCAGGCCAAAACGGCGGTCGACGTGGAGGTGCTTGTCGACTGACTTGAGAGCTATCGATCAGCATACATATGAAAGCAAAGTATGATACTTCCATCCTCAAATCATTTCAAAGCAAAAAACAAATCCGCATCAAGAGGAGATCCTGTATTTGCAAAAAACGATCCCATTATTTGCATCCCAGATTATCATTTTTATTCTCATTACGATGATGATCGTATCATCCGCGCTTGCACAGGGACTCGACCTTTGGAATAATGACAATGTTGGAGGTAGCCCGGCGAATGCCGCCGGTCCACAGGCCTACAAATCTTTATCGACGGCCCTCCACAATTACCCTCATATTTTCACGCCACAATCATTTGTCCGCACCTTCCACGTATTCCCGGCTCAGGTTGCTGGTCATTTTGGATCCGGCGAGACGATCGCATTTCTTGAATGGAATGCAAACTTTGACGCGCAGGCTTTCCGCCAATTTAACAAAACCTTTCATTTACCAAATGCCCCACAGACACGCCCTATTGTTTTGTCAGGAAACCATGTCGTTACGAATCTGTCTCCCAGTCGAGACGCGGAAACCATGCTCGATGTGGAGTGGGCTCACGTCATTGCGCCCCGCGCACGATTGGTGATCTTGGACATGTCACATCTGACTTTTGGGCAAGTGAAATCAATTCTGTGGAGGTATCATGTTACGGTTGTGTCTTCGTCGATTTCGACTGGGTCGTTTGTCGATAGAAGCCCTTTCACAAATGCAACGCTTCCCCTTGTTACACGAATTCAATTTACAACATGGATCGCCGCTCATTATCCGTATTTTGTTTCTTCTGGTGACGGCGGGTCGAACGTTAATCCTGCTATTGTTTCTCCAAACGCGGTGATGGTTGGCGGTATTCAGGCAAATCAATTCCAGTCAATATCCAACCTCAAATCCTATCAAGTGTGGCCATTCGAAGGATTGGGCATCGCGATCTGGGATGCTTTGGCGCCCTCCTATCAGCGGGAACTTGCGCCACACCCGACATGGCGCCATATTCCTGATGTTACTTGGCTTAGTGGCTATCCAGGCGTTTTGGTGATTCTGCGCCACGGGTGGATTCCTGGCGTAGGAACCAGCCTCTCCACGCCAAGTTGGGCGGCTTTATGGGCACTCGCCGATAATGCGCATCGTTCCACAATGCACTCTTCTCTCGCGGCCGAAGCAGCACCCACTCTTTATGCGATCGCATCGAAAAACCAGCACGCCTTTATCTCCAATACCCGATCAACTCGATCCTGGCAAAAGGGATGGGGACTTGGCTTTCCAAACCCACCCACACTCATACGTGATTTGGCTTCCTATATACCGCTCAAGCACCATAGTACACATATTCCCGGATTTTTTAATAAAGCTTTACGCGAGTTCATTTTTATAGTGACAGGTTCATGGATCGGCCCAGTGTCTTATCTGCCTTTTTATGCGCTTGTTATGCTGAGCCTCCTTTGGGCAATTGGATGTTTTTTCTATTTGAGGCGTACACGCGCGGTGCTTTTTGTTGTACTGTTGACCGGCGTCCCAATTCTGTCGATAAAAATGGGAATAGTTTTCGCGGCCATAAGCATGTGGACGCCCCTCCAAGTTGCCAATTCGAACGACGCAAGAACGATTACCTTTATATCCCTACTCATTCTTTGCAGTATCTTGATGACTATCGGAAGTTCGTTTTTTCTTCGCTTCTTCCAAATGACGAAGAAATAGCAGGACCAACACGGGAAATCCGATCACGAAAATCCCAATGCCTTGCGACACCCAAAAATTCAGGGCAGAGGCCTTCGCGGCCAGCGCCAATTCGTGCGCCGTCGGTGTGTTGTGCTGGAGGAAGTCCCCATAGGGAGTCACTATTGTCCACGTCATCTCCGATAATCGGGCCTTTAACACCGCCTTGGGTATAACCGCCCCACGCCAGATCACCGCGGCGACCTGAGCGATCATAAACAGCAACAAAAATTGTCCACCCAGTGAAATAAAATTTTCCAGCATTCGTTTTTTCAACACAGTCCCCTCCCTCTTATCCATCACCGAGGGATCGGGGGACAAAAAAGCACCCCGAAGGAGCGCCACCCCAATCTATCCCGGATACGCGTAACAACCGCGTTCCTGCGATTTGCGGTTCGTCTCCTCATCCGCTCTCCAAAGGCCATCCCTTCTTCCCCCGCCGCTTCAACTTCTCAATCACCCGCTGCATGTGCCCCTGTGCGGCCGCTTGCCCTTGTAGCCGATCATCCTCGGTCTCCGCCGCCTCGCCCATGATCCCGACAAACTGACTCACTTTGAGTCCAAGCGCCTCCTGCATGTCCTCGTCCGATCCATCGTTACAGACGAGGTAGTATGCCAGCACCGAGTCCTCTTGCCCCATCCGGTGGGCGCGATCCTCCGCCTGGGAATGGATCGCGGGCGACCAATCGAGCTCCCCGAAGACCACGATGTTGGCCCTCTGCAGATTCAGACCTGACGCCGCTCGCAGCGAGACGAGCAAGATGTTTGTCTCGCCATCCATAAATGCGTCAATCGCTGCATCCTTTTCCATCTGCGTCTCCAGGCCGGTTATTTTTCCAGGGTGAAAGTCACGCAGTTTCTCCATGAAGATATCGAAAACCTTGTGATGATAGGCAAACAGCAATACCTTTTCGTCCGCTTCGAGCAGCAGTTTCACAAAGTCCGCAGCAAACGGCGCCTTGGAAATTCCCGTAGCCTGCCGCGTATCGTTGACGATTTGACGGGTCATGCGCCCGCGCTCAAAGTGGTCCTTGATGCCATCCAACTCCAGGGCCTGTTGCACGGCCTGCTCGATCAATCCGTCGAACACCTTGTGATCGGAATCAATCGCCTGCACGACGCGACGCTTGGTTGGGAGTTGTGTTAACACCTCGTCCTTGCGGCGGCGCATCATGAGCCCTTCCGCCCGCAAATAGTCGCCAAGGAGTGCCGGTTTCTCAATCTGTTGGTTCCCGTAGCCAAAGCACCATTCCCGCGTAAAGCTCTCCCATTCGCAGAGGCAGTGATAGTCAATGATGTTCATAACCGCCCACATTTCGCCGCCATAATTGTAGATCGGCGTGCCGGACAGCCCAATCACGTTGGAACACGATTCGGACAGCAACGAGGCAGCGCTGTATTTCTGTGTGCCAGTATGCCGCAGTTCCTGAATTTCGTCGAAAATTACACCCTGAAATCCCGCTTCGATCAGTCGTTCCTTCCACGAAGCGATCAACCCGTAATGGATCACAAACAGACTGGCAGACGGCAATTCGTAGGGTTTCTTGCCACGCAGGACGTGGATCCGATTTCGTACCGTTGTCTCATCCTCAAAAAGGACAACTTCATCAGGCGGAGAAGGCACCGACACAAACCGCAGCGTTTCTCGCACCCAGTTGGTGATCATGTGCGGCTGCACGACAATCAGTGCTGGAAAGAGTTGCGCGGTGGACAGCATGGCCAGCCCCTGCACAGTTTTCCCGAGCCCCATATCATCGGCCAGCAGGCAACGACGGTTGTGCAAGAGATAAGCCAGCCCTTCTTTTTGAAACGGAGTCAATTCCGCTTTCATGCCAAGCGGTTCTGCCGGACGCGGCTGGCGGTTCAGTTCCGCGCGATAGAACACATGCTCGATGGTGTCCTGCCGCGCTTGCTCCCACTGCGAAACTTCGGCTACATCCAGCGGAAACCGCAGCATCAGCCAGTTTAACTCGCCCGTGTTGCGACGATTGGCGCGAAACCGAACCTGGCCTGGTATACGAACATTGCTCGACGGAAAGAGGCGTTTTGCCAGTTCGATGACAACCGGCTCCGCTTCCACGATCCATGTGATGTCTTGCTCGTCGTATCGCACGGTCCCGTAGCGTCGTTCGTTTGGATTTGGTGCCCGCAGATAAGATGGAATCATCATGTCCTGTTCCAGAACGCTCATAAAGCCACACCCCATAACCGATAAAGTCCCAGCACCTTGCACGGCTTCCCCTCAATCTGTTTGGGCACGCCGACCAGATTCCGTTCCACAAGAAGCACCAGCGCTTCAACCTGTTCGGACTTGGCGTATCGGTGCAACTGAGCCAGAACCCGTGTAAGATTCGGCTTTTGCCGGCCGCATTTCACTTCGATCGCAATACCGCCTTCAACCAGAAAATCGACGCGGTTTCGCGGCGCAAGTAGGCATTCCTTTTGATAGGGGATCCCGTTTCGATCCAACACCGATTGAATGTCCCGTTGCAGGGCGTATTCGTCCGGCACCAGGGCGACTCGTAGCTGGCTCATTAGATGAGCGATTTGTTCGAAGTTGGTTTCCACGCACCGCACTCCCCTTTCGCTTATCGGCGAAATGGGCGACAAAAAACGCATTCCCTTGGGAATGCGCTGCGTTTACCGAACTCGGCTTTCGATCATGGTTTCGAACCTGGCAGAATCGGCATCCCCTCCCCCGTGATCACCCGTTATCTTCGCTGTCTCGCTTTTTGCGTCGATCTAATGACAAACGATGATAAATTTCCTGTGGAATCCAGCGATGTCCAAAGCCCAAAACCTCAAGGGTTGAACCTTTATCTCGATATACGATCCGCATGTCGGCCTTCTGTTTGCGAATTGCGCGGCTTTGAAAGTGAAACGAGAGCCATCCGACATGATTTCCAATAAGTGGTTGTCCTGCGTTTCGCTGATGGAGAAGGTTCTGAAATGCCTTGATCACGTTCGTCATAACCAACGGAAAAACATCCGGATCTTGATTAAATGCTACAGCAAGAACGATAACATCCTCAACAAGTGCATCCGCATCCATCGAGACGCCCTCAAGTTCTGCGAGGCGATCAATCCAAAATTCAAACAGTTCTTCACGAGTCGCCATCAAACAAACTCCCAATCAAATCTTTTCGAGCACGAAAACTCTCTTGGGACTTCTGTTTCAAATCTTCCCCAGTCAACCAAATCATGTTTCCTTCGCGACTTGCAAACATCGCATCGAGTTGTAGCCGCTCAACCTGCTGTTCCAGGTGCTCAATGTATATTTGTAACGAGCGAAAGAGATCGGGTTTAATCAATAGCCCGAAGGTTTCATTCCTTTCTAAAATCTCCACCATTCTCTTCTTGTTAAACTCTTCCTTCCATTCTTTTTCACGTTGCATCTCTGTAAGCCCGATATGATTTCCTAGTTCAAAACCGCCGAGAATCATTTGTACGTCCTCTAAGGTTTTTGCCACCGTCGTGACCTCCTCGCGATTCATTGAGTCCCCTCCATTTTATCACCAAATCGTATGCGAGTACACAGTTAAATGTACCCCAAACCGCAGTATAATACTCATCCAGATTCATGCCACCCCTTGCTTATCAAGAATCGGGCGACAAAAAGCGCATCCCTCTCGGAATGCGTCGCGTATACCAAGGCTATGTTAGCACAAATCCGCTGTCTATTCTTTGATGAGAAAATAGCCGTTCGGCCATTTTCATGATAATCTTGTGCCCCTCACGATGCGATGCCGATTCTAAAGAAGGTTATTCACGCGCTATTGGAGGTATACGTCAATCCAAAAAAGCAATCACTTCGTTTAGTTTTTCCAAAGCATACGGAATGATCTTCAGTGTCGAAGTTGGCAACCCTGTTCCTCCGTAAATCCATGCATACCGATTCCACTGCTTGTCTACGATATAGGGTAAAGAAAGACCAACTAAAGGAACGCTACCTACCGTGTATCCGGTGATCTGTTGAACCTCTTTCGGATTCGCCAATTTCAGAGGACTACATTTCAACACGTCAGACACGTTTTCGAAATTTACACGCACACGGCCTCCAGAAACAATCACGGCGTAATATCGCTTGCCCGAACTGAGAATCAACGTACGGGCTGTCTGATCTATTTCAATCTTAAAATAATCCGCGCCCTCCTGCGCTGAACGTATTGGAGCTTCATGTTGAATGATCTCAAATGGAAGCTTACTGCCCCGTAGAATGGCTACTAAATCATCCATAATCGGATACCCCCGACGATCATCAGCACCAGCACTGCGTAGAAATTTAGCCAGATCATTTTCTGTCAAGCTCCTTGATCCACGCTGCCCCCGCCCGCATCATGCTCAGCATCCGTTCCCTAGCTTCAGATGACGAGATATCGACAAGCTCCCCATCCACGAGAATTTGGGGATTCTTTATCACAAAGTCATTCAAATCCGGCGTCTCCCGTTTCGCTTCCGGCATCAATTCTTCCGGCTTCACTCCGTAAAACTCCGCAATCTTCACAAGCGTCGCAAAATGGGGAGTCTTACGTTCGCCTGATTCAAGACGCAGTAAGGCGGCGGTATCGATGCCCATGGACTTGGCTGCCCGATTGGCACTGATCCCTCTTGCCTCTCGCAGCTGTCGCAGCCTGTCCGCGTCAATCCCCGTCGAATCCTTGGGCAAACGAAACCCTTCCAATTCCACTCCATATAACCTTGATAGCTCGCGCGCTGCCCGGCTGGACATGCCGCGCTTGCCGCGCTCAATCTGGCTCAACTGAGACGGACTGAGCCCGATGGCGTCGCTCACCTCCCCAAGGGTCATGTTCCGCTCCTCGCGCAGTTGACGCAGCTGCGAAATCTCTTCCGGCTTATAGCTTGGCGCAATCCCTGTGGGATCGACGCCATAAAAACCAGCTGCCGCATCCACCAGATCGGTCGACAGCGGAACCTCATCGCGCTCCACTTTGGATAGATAGGTCGCTGTGAAGCCCAATGCCTTTGCGACCTCTTTGATTGTCAGACCTTTTTGCTTTCGTAGATCTCTCAGAATGGACATGGTTGGCGCTCCTTTGCGATGAAATAATTGTATCAGTATTTCCGACCACCATGCCGATAGGGACGCGCCTTATTCGCCTCTGCCTTCTTGACAATCGCCCCGGCAATATCGAGTTTCTGATCTCGTGCCGTATCCAGCACGCGGATGACCACATCGGCCAGTTCTTCGGTGACCGCGGCGTCTCCCTCGCGTTTTCGGTCGGCTTGCAATGCCTCTGAAAGTTCGGAATGGATCAAGGCAATCTGGGCGGGAAACGGTACAGTGTTCACGTGCCACCCTTTGTCTGTAGCTGTCTGGTATATGTCATCCGCAAGAACATTGAGAGCTTTAAGAACCTCGCTGCGTTCCAAGAGCACCCCTCCTTGATTCGTTTGAATTCTGCTCATCATCCGAAATCGTCAACAACTCCTGCAGTACTTTCAGAGCGTCGCTGATCGTGATAAAATGCTCAGGGGAATCCGGATGATCTCGGTTCGCCTGTTCGAGATGACCAATCGCCTCACGAATCCCCGATTCTATCGGAGACATATCCGCTTGTGGATCGATGGCGGGAACAGGAGGAACCGCAAAGTCCGCATAGCTGCCGCCATGGATCCTGTACCGGCGAAAGGCATGTGCCACCGCTGCTCCGCGGTCGGACAACCGGAGAATATCCCCCACCTGCCAGGGCGTTTCACGGTCGAAATAGCCCGCCACCGCCGTGTCTACGAGACAATCCCAGTCGTCATGATGCTTGACGATGTCTGCATTTCGCAATAGCGTTCCGTTTTGCGACACGGCTCCGTCGCGCTTTGAGCCATGCGCATGGCGCGCATCACGCTCGGACAGCCAGCGCCAGTTGTCGCGATGGGAGCGCATGCGGGCGTCTAGTCCGATCTCGAATCCTGCGTAGTCGACCATGACACTATCGACATACACGAGCGTGGAAAGATGGTCTCGACCGAAGTTTGATTCAGGTACGATTTTCGACATGATCGTTCTCCTTTCCCACGCGATTTCGAAGATTGCATTTCTACCGTTACACTGAATTGGAGCCTGCGGTTGGATTCGAACCAGCGTTGCTTGCTTACGGGGCAAGCGTCCTGCCGTTGAACGACGCAGGCGCGGTTGAGCACAGACGGGATTCGAACCCGCATCTCCCGCTGGGACGCGCTGATCGGCCGATCAGTTAACGTCTCGTTCAGCGGGCGTCTTATTCCGGACATCACTCCGCGCGAAGCTGCCACTTCTAGACGATGTGCTCTCTCGGGAACCGACGGGATTCGAACCCGTGTACACAACGGAAGTAGCTAATCTCCCGCCGCTATCCTATCCGACTGGATCACAGTTCCATACTGGTGGGTGAGGGTGGGTTAGAATCACCGCATTCCCGGTTCAGAGCCGGGTGCCTTACCGCTTGGCTACTCCCCAATGGCAGGGATGGCAGGGTTCGAACCTGCGACATGTCGATTAACATCCGACTGCTCTACCAACTGAGCTACATCCCTACGGCGAGACCTGGCGCACCAGCACATACGATAGAATCGCACTCGGGAATCGAACCCGACTCGGCAGGGCTTTCACCTGCGACTATACCAGCCCGGCTAACGCCGTTGCGGAATCGAACCGCCAGCATCGTCTCTAACTGGTGGACAATGGGGGATTCGAACCCCCAACCTACGGCTTGCAAAACCGTCGCGCTACCATTGCGCCAACCGCCCATGATGGTCGGAATGACAGGGCTCGAACCTGTGACCTCCTGATCCCAAATCAGGCGCGCTTCCTACTGGCTACATTCCGATATGGTGCCGAAAGTAGGGTTCGAACCCACAACCTACCGCTTACAAGGCGGTTGCTCTACCAACTGAGCTATTTCGGCTTGGCGGTTCCAAAGGGAATCGAACCCTTATCTCTGCCGTGACAGGGCAGCGTCGTAACCATTAGACTATGGAACCATGTGGAGCAGCACGCGAGAATCGAACCCACTCCTGCGGTTTGGAAGACCGCTATGCAACCGAAAACACCTGTGCCGCGTAAACCTACGCCCAACTAACGAACTTTCATGCGCAACTGCAAATTCTCTTCCTGCAGTCCCGCGATCTGAGAATGCAAGTTCGCAATTGTTTTGTCCGCGTAGGCTAACTGCCGATCGCGCTTCACGATCGTCTCGACCAGAAACGTCACTTCTTCCACGCTCGGGCAACAGCCCAAGGCGTGCATGCCGATAATTTTTCGCAAGCGTTGTTCGTTCGACACTATTAAAACCATGTCTTGCATCCCTTTCGTTAGCCCACCCTTGCAAGAGCGCGAGCACCGATGATCTTGGCCGCCTCGTCGCACGCGGTGGCGTCAACCACGATGTCCTTGCCAGAATCTACCTCCTGCCCCATCCTTTCGCGGCACGGCATCGCCCCACCCATCGCACAGCGCCCTTTGTGATGTTTTTAGTGTAAGTCAGACTTTCCTTTTAGTCAATACTCAAGCGCATCAACATTGGCGGGGAATGCCCACCGTCCAACTTTCTCTTTGTACCTTTCAGAGACCGGCGAATCCAACAGTAACCGCAGATACGAACAGGCCGGCGCAATGTCGATGTGAAACGGACGAACGAGCCTATATGTGAAGGCCCAGGTCCAACCACTTATCACGCGAACCCGAATCAACTCCTCGCGATACACATGCGGGGCGCCTTCGCGCGCGCGAAGCCGTTTACGGTCCTGCGGGTCCATGATCCGCCACAATACCCCTTCCACAACCGCGCCTTTCTTGCGTTCGATATTCGCGATCCCGCCGTGCCGCGCCGCAGAGTACCCATTGAATCGCAGTTGATAGCCAGGCAACTTGGCTGTGCCCATGTCCTTGGCGGTTGCGCAGGTGCGCCGAAAGTCCGGTTCGTTCATACAGGAACCGTATGCGAAGTATAAGGCCACTTCCCGTCGCGCCCAGTCACCAGACAAAATGACAGGGTAGCGTTTGCGAATATCCAGATCCGCCCCCGCTACGTACAGCCAGCCCTCGATATTCGGATCCATCGCGTCCAGCGCGATGACCCGATCATAGTGATTCGCGCGGTCCTCTCCGTGATACCCTTCGAGCCTGTCCACCGCCGCGAGCGCCTTGGCCTCGCTTCCAGGTCGAATCGCCATCCACTCCCCACGCACCAGCCCGTCACCACGCAACACGACATACGGGAAGCCAGGCCCCTCATGCATCGTGCCTCGAATGACGCCTGGTTCAACGGACACCACGAATGGTTTAATGACCCGATGATTGTGATATCCTTTCCGGAGCGTTCCATAACAAAAAAATCGCACGGTGCTCGCCCCTCTCTTTTTGTTTTGTCGGCTGCGCCGATATGGCTCAGCGCAGCCGATTGCGAAACCTATTGCGAAACCTATCGCGAAACCTATTGCTTACTGTCCGTCGCGCTACGCCACGCACCTTCCATCTCGTCCGTGCGCTCTGCGATCGGCACCCACGCATTCTTGTACGTCGGATCCGCCAGTCTCTCGGGTGTCGCCTCCACGTAGTCGGGATACCGTCCCGAAGCGGCGTACGCGCAGGCGCTCTCCCAGTTCGTCCCCTGACTCTGAATGTTCCACCAATTGGAGCAGCGCCCGTCTTGAAAGAACGCGCAATCCGCGCAGCCAAGATGACCCGGTTTACCCGTGAGCCAAGGCACCTTCTCAAACACCTTGTATTGCCCGGTTTGAATCAGGGACATTAGTACCGTATGCGCATCCCATCCGTCAAGAATCACCGGATCAGTCGGATTTTCAAACTCAGCGGTCGGCGCCATTGCATCGAAGATCAGGCCATTCGCGTCGTATACCTGAGCGTAGACCCCCTGCATCGACAGGTTCAACGCTTCCGTTTTCAGCCGTTTCAAGAGCATAAAACCAAGGGTTGGATAGTCGCGGCAATCGAAGAAATTGCGTTCGCACACGATGTCAAACAGGCAGTGTGGATCATCGCTCTCAAAATGCTGGCCGCGCTCATCCACAATCACAAAATCCCGTGTCGGTTTCTCGCCTTCCGGGACGAATCGCAGATTCTCCTCGTAATCGAAGTTCATTTTCAAGAAATTCACCCCTTCACATCCAAGGCTGACCGTTTCTAACGGTCGGCCTTGACGTAATGTTGTTTTTAGAATAATATTTACTTTTCTTTTTGTCAATATTAGACCCGCCCGCGCGTGTACAGCCACGCTGCCGCCCTTCGCTCAAGCGGCGTACCGAGAAAGTCCAGAAACCGACGGAACGCTCTCTCTTCCGTCACCATACTGGACGGCTCCCGCAAACGGCACTGGTTGGCGCGATCGCTTAAAACCGGCGTCGTACGATCCTGAGGCATGTTTCGCTTAATGACCGCCGCCTGGTGAACCATCGCATTGGCGACAATCACTTGCGCTTGCGCCTGACGCACGTCGAGCGTCGCATTCGGGTACCGCATCTCGATCCGTCCGTCATGCGTGCAATTGAACAGGGTGTAGCGACTGTTGTTGCCGATACGGCGCCGGGCCGTTACAGCGTCTGTGTTTTCGCCAATCTGAATGTCGTTCCCAAACGGCGCGGCGTAGTGTGTGCCGCGGTGACGGCCTGGTTGCCCGTTCGTGCGATATTGATCGCTATTCGCACCGCCGATGCGGTACAGCGACCGTTCGTGGCCGAGTCCCGCCCGCGCAAGCCGTTGCCAATTAAATGTCCGCGAGTCCATGGGCCCGGTTCCGATGTTCGTGTGCGTGCCGCAGGTGTTGTTGACCGTCGCCCCGTGCCGCCGGGCCACCTCCAGGACACGCGCCACCTGCTCCCAGTCTTCTGGACGATCCAGCAAGACAGGCGATACGAATTCCACGCCGTATCCACCGCTTAAGGAACCATCGCGCGTGGGAATCCAGAACCCCGAACGCTGTGTCGCGTGATACCCGACCTGTTGTGCAGATTGCGAAAGCCCGTCGGCGTACAATTCTTGAATCGCCGACGACGCATCCGAACCGCTCCCAAACACCATTTCAAACTCGACGCCAAACGTGTTCCCCGTCCCGCCGAGCGCCGAACCGTCCGTCAGCAGGTTCCATTCGCCCTCCGCCTCTTCGAGCAGCCGCCGGAACGCAGCGTCGTCATCCATCATCCACACACCGTCAAAGGCGCGGGTTTCGCGCCAAGTATCCAGGATCTCTTCGCGCATTGCGTCGTCCGTTAAGTTCGCGGTCGCAAAGAGCGGACGGACCCGAGGCGGATTTTGCGGCTGCACTCTCTCCGTCGTCTGTTCGAGATGTGCGGGTGTCTGCGATCGAACGGATTCCGCTGATTGAGCGGGTTGCGTCGTCCGAATCGTCTGCGATGTGTCTTCGCGTCGTTGGGTAATGGTTTGTTGAGCCAAGTTTAAAGCCTGCATATGACGGCATCCGTTCGGATAGCGCTCCGGATGCGAACGAACCCGATACAAAAAGTGCTGGCACGTGCATGACTCCGGTGTCACCACGTAGTCATTTCCCGATCCTGAGTGCGTGATCGCCGCATGGCCCGTAACCCACTCCACAGTAACCTCGGAAGATTCGCCCTGTGTCGAGGATCCCACATCCACCAATATTGGCTCTCGTGTCGGACGCACGGCGCGGCGGCGTTCCCGATACGTCGTGCGTACAATTTCATCCGACAATATTTCCATTTCCGCATGGCTCATGCCATAGAGCTGAAAAAACAGGCGTCGATCCTCCGCCATGGCTTCGGCGTCAAACGCCGCGGCACTTTGGGTTCTGGCCCTCGCTTGCAAGGCATCCACTTGGTTCATGCTCACGCGCCCATTGCGAATCAGGTTTCGTACCTCGTCGCTGCGCAGCAAAGAGTTCGTCAGGCTTTGCATCTGATTTCGCTGGCGTTTAAGACAGACCGGACCAACGCCTGCCATCACAGAGATGGGCGCGCGAAGTGGGCGGGTACAGATGCGGCAAGGAACCGGCATAAAAATCCCCCTCCTCGTTTTTCACAAGGAGGGGGATTGGGGGACAAAACATCCTCAAAGATGTCAGGCAGGCAGAGCCCTCAAACAACCCGGATGCCGGTGTGTTTGATTTCCTCCATCATGGACGAGTGCCCCTTGAGACCAACCCCTCGAATCTCCAGATCATAGGGGAAGAGTCACCGGTCAAGAACGCGGTAGACTTTGGTGACGGCGCCTTGGTAATCCGTGCCGTATTCGGCGGAAAAGACGGCCACATCCACATCGCTCTCTTTTGTGGCATTTCCGCGTATCCGCGATCCGGCCACCCACACTTGATCGACCGCCATGACGGTTTTCAGTTGTTCTGAATACGCCTGTACGACTTTCATGACTTCGCCTGTTCCGATAACCACGCGAGCTCCTTCTCCATATTTCTGATTTCCGTTTGCACCTCTCGGCGATCCGGCAAGCGTTCAACCGAATTTCGTTCGCAAGACAAAGTCCCGAAACAAGGGATGGTACAATTCGTACGTCCCGCGTTCTAAACGAGCAATCAAGTTCTTTTTCAAAAGCGTATTCAACCTCCCCGTGTTGATCGCGCCCTTGTTCTCCCATACAGGTTCCTGTGCCATGGCTCTTAAGGATTCTCGTTCACTAACCGTCGCATGTTCCCAATCGAATTCAAATTTTTCTCGTTCCAGATGATCACGCAACTCAGTCCAGGTACGCGCCGCGTATTCCCGGTCGATCCCTTTCAATTTATGAAACACGGCACTTTCGTACCAGTCCTGTAAAATAAAAGACACAAAATACGGATGCCCCTCCGTGATTTCCATGAGCCAATCTACCGCATCATCCTGCACGGTAAACCCCGCGTGCGTGTATTGAATCGGTTCCGACACCACATCACGAAGGTCGTCCCGTATAAATGCCTTAAGGGACCAATGCTCGAAAAAACGGCTTGTGGATTCCGCTACCTCCCGCAAGGTTTTGATCAGCGTTTCTTGTCCGGTGACCACCAAACCGAATCGCGCGCCGGCCAAATGAAGGTCCTGGAAAACCGCGCGAAAGACCAACATGGCGTTGGGATCCAGATCAAATAGGGCGTGTGCGTCGTCCAGCACGATCATGACACTGAGATTCGCTTCTCTCAGAAATCCATTCCAAAGTTTACCGAGATGACGTTCCAACAAATCGGCCACACTCGCCGCCTGCATTTGCGATTTTTCCTGCCGGGAAGCCGTGAAAAAGGGGGTTCGAATCTCAAGATGCCAAGCGTTTAGCTCATCCAAAATGGGTTTTTTCCATTTCCCCTGAGCGGCCACCGTTTCCACGATGCTGGACACCATGCGTTGCGCCAGATTGTACAGTGAGCCATACCCGGTCGTGCAACTGATGTAGACGGGAACCACTGGCGCCTTCTGTTTTTCTAAAATCACCTTCAGATAATAAGCCAAACTGGTTTTGCCAATCCCCCAGGGACCGATAATCGCCACATTGCGCACGCCCGCACTATCCTGGTCGTAACTGGGCAGGATCAGCCGTTCAAAGCGTTCGATGTATTCCTTTCGATTCGCAAAAAAGCGTGCATCCGCCGGCAAATTCGGGTTAAACGGATTGTACATAATCTGGCCTTCCTCGATTTTTTATATTTATTATACCCTGTTTTCCGATTAACGACACTCGTTTCTGATGGATGCTACCAAAATATCTTTCACTAAGAACGGTGGTTGCCGACGTCCCACTTGATCAGTGGGTTCACGCTGTCATCTCCTCATGGCGACGCTTTCTGCTGCATTTGACGCGCATGCCCGTCTCTCGAAACATACAGACCGCGGCGTGTGCTTCGAGCCAGATATCGAAGCAACCGAGATGGACCTGTTTGCCGTTCATCCACAGTTGTGCTCGCCATGCTTGACACTGAGCGTTCCAATATACTCCGTCCGAAAGACCGCGAGGATTCAACCAGCGGATGCGTTTCCCCGTCTCTTGATACATAAAGGCGACAGCCTCGGCCACAATCTGATCCTGGAAGCTGGCGAAATACTGGTATCGACCATCTACCCAAAACCGCACTTCCCACACGTTTCGCTTTGCATGCCATGACACACCGTTCACTTCGGATTGGCGCTCCACATTATTCTTGGCATTGCGACCGTTTTCTCCGCGCGTAGCAATGCGAATGTTCTTGCGCCGATTGTCGAGACCGTCGTGGTTTCGATGATCGACTTCCCGATCACCGGGCGGATTTAGAATGACTCGATGCATCAGCGCGATGATCGACTTGCTGTCCATATCACGAACGTAGATCTGTGCGTAGTACGTGTGCCCATGCTTGTAGACATACCAAGTCCCCGGAAACGTCGCAACCACCTCAAAATCCGTCTCATCAATCAGAATCTCGTGTCGCAATCCGCGTCCGTTGGCGAAGATCGCATAGTGATCACCGCGTTTCTCAAACTCGTTCTTCACAAAGAAAAACCTCCTCTCACTAGGAGAGAAGGCGGGGGACGAAAATCGAGAAGGTCATTTGTTCTGCGGCGTTGTATCAAAATAGTGTTTCAGTACCGAATTAGGATAGACATGGGCCTCGATGACCCCGACTCGCCCAAGTGGGTCTCTCAAGAATCCCCGCCCTGACGTAAACGTCGAAAATTGCCGTTGTATCTCCTCGTCGTCGTCCGGCAAATGAAGCAATCGAAGCGCATGGTGAATTTGATTCTTGGAATCGAGTTTTCCCACAAAAATCCATCCAAGCTGTGAACTGAGATCGTCGTTTTGACTTTCTCCCTGCGGAAGAAGCACGTCCGAATTTTGTACGGCGATGAGGAGTAAGAGATTCATGCTGCGCCCCATTAAACTGACCGCATTGAGCAGGGCTCTGCCTTCCGGAATGCCGCGCAACACCCACGCCTCATCAACCGCCAGAAACTTGGGTTGTGACGACGGCAACGCGAGCAATCTCCGGAACCCCAATTGCGCAATGAGATAAATCATCGCCGCACCAAAACGTTGATCCGGCGACCATTCCGACGGCGGCAGCGCGGACGGCGGGAAATCCAATCCATAGATTGATGCCACCGTGAGCGCCGGCCAATTGGTCAGCGCCTCATTCGATGTCCCAAAAAGCGTTTTTCCCAAGGCTTCTTCCCGGTAATCCGCCAACCGGCGGCGGATCAAATACGCGTTCTTGCGCTCTTCTTCCGTGGCCAGAGCAGTCTCTGCCTGTTCCAACACCGCGAGAAACCCCTCCATCGTGATCCGGCTGCCTTGGTACAGCTGACGCAGCGCCGCGCCAAGGACGAGACTGACCACTTGGTCCTGCCGCTGCGTGGTCACATAGAGCAACGCTGACAGGAACCCCTGCGCGATTTGCATCGACTCCTTGGCGTCTTTTCCCAATAAGAACGGATTGAATTGCAGCGCGTCGGCGCCAAAGCGTAAGTGCAGCGCGTCGCGTTTCCAGCGAGACAATAGCCCGTCGTATTCATCGAGTTTGGGGGAAATCACCATGCCAACCGCTTCCCATTGCAAGGCGATGTCGGTGATGTTTTTCATGAGCACACTTTTCCCGGAACCCAGCCCGCCCACCAGTGCCCACGTCCCCGTTTGGTTCAGTTCCATCATCGGGCGAAAGGGATTCACGAAGACCGGCTTTCCGTTCTCCAGCGTACCGAGCAACAATCCCGACGGATCGCCGAGCATTCCGGTCGCCAGAATACCCGCCGACGCCAGGTAGGCCGGATCGCACGGGATCCGCCATGTCTTCTCGACGCCATCCATTTTCTCAGAGGGAAAGGTGGCTTGCCACAAGCGAAGCATTTCCCCAGGCGGGCGCGCCAGACGAAACCACGCGTCTAGTTGCCCTCGAAAATGATCGTCATACCGTTGCAGCAGCTGCGCGGACGACGCCCCGATGGCAAACAGAATATGCATCTCCATCACGGCCATGCCCCGGGCGACTTGCGCCACCAATTCCTCCGCTTCCAACACGGTATCGATCATTTTTTGCGGTACATCCCCTGTTTTTGCATATTCGTCGAATTGATTTTTGGCAATCGCCTTTTGCTTCTCGGCTTTCGTTCGGCTCACGGGAACCGTGTGAATGTTGAAATGAACGACGATATCCAGCGGAATGCCCGCTTTCTCCAGCGGCGCATAGACCCACTCATCCCCGAGCGGTTCCACACTCTTGGCCGCGTGAGACACGCCGTACACCGTCTGATACGAAATCCGCCCATCGCCGTGTTCAATACGCAGACGGAAGGCGTCCTCCCACACCACTGCGTCGGCAATGCCCGCCTCCATCGGGAAGGAGATCAACTCATCTCCTTGGGCCACCGTCGGTGCGGCGTCCCATTTTTCCGGCATACCCGCCAATCCGCGATAATAAGGAGCGCGAAGGATTTTCTCAAGATCGCGAATGCTGGCGCGCTGCAGTTCCGGTATCCAGGCGTGGATTCGGTCAAACAGTTGTTTCTCCGAGCGCCGAATCGCGGCGAGTTCTTCGGGGGCTTCTTTTTTCCCGAAGGAAAGCAGCCGCTTTTTCATTTCCCCGGACGCCCAGATCGAATCGAATTTCGGAACGGGCAACAGAAGGAATCGCTCCTGCACACTGGTCGTTCCAGCACTCCCCTTGGCCGCCTCCATGTGATCGTGCCAGAATGGGTGTCGGCTGTAGGGCGCCATCGACTTCTCCACGTCGCCCGCCGATACCGGTCGCGTCAAGGCGATGACCTGCGCTTTCCCTTTATACTGCTGGACAAAGATCGCCATCTGCTGGTAGACCGCGCGTTGAACCGATTCGGCTTGAAATTCATAGGGGAGCTGCGGGAGACGATAGACCGCCAAGGTTTGATTGGGATACAGATACAGGTTGCCCACGGCCGATTTTGGAAGCACAAAAATCCCGCCTTTCTATACAAAGGCGGGGCGGGGGACAAAACTTGCGTGATCGGCTTCCTACGGTGCCGCTTTCATTTCCATAATTCGCGCCACGTGGCGCAACTCGTGCAGAGGAATGAATTCGTACCACTGCTGGATACTCATCGGACCGAGGAGTGAATGAACGAATCCATGGGTGTGCAAAGCTCCCGTGTTCCGGGCCACCGTAGGAACGGCTCATGCGGGCTCTCGGTATACAGTATTGTGGGCCTCGCGTCTGCTTGGGCTGACTTATCAGGCAAGGAAAACGCCAGAGGCGCCCTGCACGATGGCCCTGAGCGACAGCGAATGGCAAGCTCTCTATGCCGCCACGCACAAGACCACCGCTCTGCCCGACCGCCCGCCGGATATGCAAACCGCCCTATTGTGGATTGCCAAACTCGGTGGCTTTCTCGGACGCAAACGAGATGGCCATCCGGGTCTGAAGGTACTCTGGCGAGGCTTCCGACGACTTCAAGATCTAACGGCTATGTGGGAACTCCTTCACCCACCCAATACTTATGGGTAATGATC
Source organism: Bacillota bacterium (assembly GCA_021797415.1). The sequence goes on along the minus strand of JAJZZT010000240.1, from coordinate 7,763 downwards.
AGCCTTGAAGGGGCGGGGATGAGAGCGCCTTCTTTACCCCTGCACCGGTCGGATATACCCGTATTCTTCAGCCACAGCGATCAACACGATGCCACTTCCACTGCATAACGTCCACATCGAACGATGAGTGGGCCAGTCGGTAAACCGCTTGGTCGAGTAAAAGACGGTCTGATCCTGTGCCAGGATCGACCCGGGCCACGCGTTGTAGTTCATGAACTTGATCAATTCGTATGCGATCTGCTTTTGTTTAGCGACGCTCGGTGTATGACTGAACTCCCACGAGAGCCGGATCGGGTTGATCGTGCCGACGCCCGGCACAGACGCCTTCCACGGGATGCTCATCCCGGGATGACCGGCGGTGATGATGGGCTGACCGGTCGCGGAATAGGAGAGGTCGCTGCCGAACCCTTGAAACATGGCAGAAAACGAATTCCATATCTGGTACGGCCAGAAGAAGTTGAATCCCTCAAACACCGTGTAATTCCCGGCAAACAGATTGGCGGCAAAGGAGGTGACGGGCCAGAGTTGAACCTTGGACGGAATGCCGAACTGCGTCAACTGGCTCGCCACCGCGCTGGCCTGAAGATCCCAACTGTCCAGCCCGGCCGCGCTGTTCACCGTCACCGTGAACGGCCTGCCGTTTGGCAGGTACCACTTGCCGCCTTTCTGCGTAAAGTGGGCGGAGCGCAGAAGCTGTGCCGCTTTGGCCGGACTGTAGTTGTACGGGTTCAGCGTCTTGATCTGGGCCGGCGTGAGATACGCCTTCAGCACACTGTCTGGAACACCGGCCGGAATCGCCACCGGAGTGCCTGCCACGGGATCGGCGATGGTGTTGATCGTCTTGCGGTTCAAGAGATACGCGAACGCTTGGCGCACTTGGAGCAGGTTAAAGGGATACGCCCGACCGGAAAAGAAGGACCCCTGCAGCGTAAGAAAGCCATTCGGTCTGCTGAAATGCATGTAAGGTTTGTTGCGGCTCATGATCGCATTGTAGAGAGGAATGGTCGGCTGGAAGCCCGCCACGTCAAAGGCACCGGACACCAATCCATTCTGAATGGTCGTCGCACTGGTGTGATTGCGCAGCACGACATTTTGTACGTGCACGTTGGCCGCGGCCCAGTTGTAGGGGTTCTTCTTGAGATCCACCTCGCTCGGCGAGAATCCGGTCACTTCATACGGCCCGGCCGTCACGAGTCCGCTCTGACCTGGATTGTACGCCTGCAAGGCCTTGACCAGATTGGTGTCGAGCGTGCTGATCTGGGTCGTCTGCGCCGTCGCCGCCTTGCTGGCGTTGGGAGGCAAGGGATGGGCAAGGTTCTGGATGATCTGCTGAAACTCCTGCGGACTCGGCAGAAACCTCTGGTATAAGGGGGCCGGAGCGATTACCGCAGTCAAGATGCTCTGTTCACGAGCGGCCGAGTACAATGCGTTTGGGCTGATGTGAAACACGACCGTCGTCTTGTCCTGCGTGGTGACACTGGTGATGCCGAGTGCATTCCAAACTCCTTCCAACCCGTAAATCTCCCAGGTCACCAACACGTCGTTGCTGGTCAGCGCCTTCCCGTTGTTCCACTTGAGGTTGGGCCGCAGATGGACCACAAACTGGTGATAGTTATTCGTATATCCCCAGGAAGTCGCCAGTTGCCCGTAGTAGTAATTGCCAAGATCTCGGTTCGAATTGGAAATGATGGCCAGCGGTGAAAACGCGATGACCCCAACCGCCGTCATCACTGTCGAGCCGGGCGAAAACGGATTCCAATCCGCTGCGGGATTATACCCGGTGGGTGCTTGGGTTGTGATCGTACCTGACGCCACGACCGCACCGCTGGCGGCCAAGGCGCTTCCCCCGCTGGACCCGGCCAGGAGCAGTCCCATACTGGCGATCACCGCGAGCGGCTTTGTGAGCCGATTCCGTTTCAAATGCATATTTTTCATCCTCCCCTTGAGATGATTTGTCTCCGAAATCTGCAATGATGTGGAATCTTGACGGTGTCTTGCTGATCCTCTCCTTCAGGCAAGCAGTCGTCCGCACACCACCCCCTTCCCTACCATAAAGACACGTAAGAATCCGCTTTCTACCTCGGACCAGTTCCGATAATTCCGACACGATAACTCACAGGCAAACATCTCCTATTCCTGATGGTCAAGCACCCTCTGGTTCGGATGAACAGGCTCGAGGATTTCAGTGCAGTACCACCTTAAATGTCCGGACCTCCTTCGGGCGTAACTCGATCTCGATTCCCATCCCATCCACTACGATGTCCCGAAGTTCTTCCTCAATCAGGTTGGTCTCGCTGACAGCTTCCATCTGCCATTGCGGAAATCTTACTGTGGCCGTGCCTCGCCGGCCGGCAATTTCCTCCGCGCGGAACACCAAGGCCTGCTCACTTCTTGATACCGCGGAAACGATGATCGAATCGTCACCAGACACCTCCATCCAGGATAACTGCGCGGCACTTGCCTGTCCCTCCATAACGCCCCCATGTTCGCCCACGACAACCGCACGCAGCGGAGTGAGCGTCTGTGCGCCGCAAGTCTCGGCAAAGACCGGATCAAAGGGGGCGCCATGTACGGATATGCTGTAGGAGAGCGCCAGTTCTCCTCCCTGGGCATGGGGGAAGTTGGTGGACCACAGGTTGTTCTGTACATAGACGTACAGATCGTGGCAGGTATCTCCGGCATGATCGCGCACCGACGGCTGCCGGATATCGCCCCATGCGATCATGGGCGTATCGACCAGGGCAACCGTGACCCCCCAATCGTCATTGGACACATCCACGTACTTTCGCGCGACAAACCAGTCCGTGCAGGAACCGGGCACGACGTCGATGCCCGGAGTGATCCAGCCGCCTGCCGTCTCGATCCTGACCCTACCGCCCTCCACGTCAAACGGAAGCGCCAGGTACAGCGCCTCTTTGGTCTCCACGTGCGGCTTGTCGACCCGATCCGTCACGTCGATCCGATCCAGCGCGTGATAGATGCGTACGTCCTTGTGAACCCGGAGTTCGCCGCATTGGGCGGTCACCACCAGCCGATCCAACACAGGCCCCTTTTCGACCTTTTGCACATGGGCTCCCGCGTCTGTGGACTGCCCGGTGACGGCTTGGTCGATAAAATAGCCATGACGGCTCTCGATCGCCTGGTAGACCAATTGATTCAATCCGGGCCGGTGATCGCGCGCCACGAGTTCGCGCCCGCGCTGTTTGTCGTACACGCGCAGCAGCGCACCGCTCGTCGGGCAGACCTCCACCGTGAAGAAGGCGTTGTCCAGCTTGGGATTCCAGACCCTTCTCTCGACCTGCGTACACTCTGTTGCCTGCGGGCTCCCTTGCGCAGACTCGATGCGAAAGGTACGGTACCCCATGGCCGGAACATCCGACGCGATGAACACGATCTCCTCCTGGCCCGTGACATCATCGCGCACCACTTGATACGCGACGGGCCACTCGGTCACTGCATCCGTGAGGATCCAATTCGTGCTGCCCGGCAGGTAGCGGCGCACCTCATTGAGAGCAACCCTGACCACATCCGTGCGCCTGCGGGACAAACTGTTGATGACGACCACCGTCGTCTCTCCGTACCGCGCGGCGCGCACGCCCACGTGCTGGCTGGACGCCTCCTCCAGTTCGTTTGCTTCCAGATCGGCCATATAGAAAAACGACTTCTTGACACCCCATTGCAGTTCTCCCGAAGCCGGACCACGCAGTCGGTTCTCCGTAGGTCTTGCCGCACCCCAGGTGTGTTCGTCGGACAACAGGATGTTCTGCCACACCCGGTCGATCCTGCGCGCGGGATACGCATCGCTTGTCCCCGTCGTCACCAGCGCGTGCATGGTCTGGGCATGTAACGCTTGATCCTGCGTCCGGCGGATCATCGCCAGTTCCCTCGCGGCGGAACCGACCCCGTCCGCCCACCAATCCGGCCATTCCCCCGTCACCACGGGAACCTGCCCGCCATACCGAGCCTCCAGCAGCGCCATCCACTCGCCGAATGTGGCGTTGCGGATGGTGGGCGACCGGTATTGGGCATTCCATTCTTTGACCACTTCGGCGATCCGCAGGTTGGGAAGCCCGTTGTCGGAGTAGCTCCCCTGAATGCGCAACCCCAGAACGTCATACGCAAACCCGTCCTGTTCGAGTTGCAGCAGACGCGCCGGGAGCCGCTCCTCCACGACATCCACCGACTGCAGAAATCCGAGGATATTCCCCTCTTGATAGTTATGCATCAAGTCCGTGAACCACGTCAGCACGCGATCCCCGTAACCTGAAGACCAGTAGAACGGACGCGGGAGTCGATCTCCCCTGAGTTTATGGAAGGGCGCCCGGTGATTGTTGGGGGCCATGGCCAGATAGCGGACGCCGATGTTGTTCAGGATGCGTGGCAGGATAGCGGGGGCTCCGGGAATATCGGTCTGAATCGCCGTACGAACGGCGATGCCCAGCTTGCGCAGGGCGGCCACCGGATAAAACGACCGGACCAATTCTTCTGTCGAGCAAAACTCCCCGTGCAGGTTGAACAGACCGGCGGCGACCTCGATCTTGCCTTCTTGCACCCTCTGGATGAACCGGTTCACTCTCGCGGCGGGCCGGTTTTCGAAGTACTGCAATAGGGGAAAAGTGCACTCGACCGTCCAGCGAAACTGGTCGTCCTCCCGTTCCTCGCGCGTGTCTTCGATGTATTCGAGCACTTGATCCAGATTGCGCTGTTGCAAGGTATAGATCTCACGCTGGAGGTCCGTGTAGCCGATGTCGAAATGCGACTGGTGCAGCAGATAGACGGTCCATGGTTTGGCCGGTGAGAGTGCAACCTCCTCTGTGCACAGACACTCGTCATGCGCCATGAGGTCCGCGCGCAGGACGGTTGCCGCATGCACCTCCGGAATGTCGACCGAAAAGGAATGGGCGCCCGGACTCAGTGTTCCCACATCAAGCCTGATCGGTTCACGTCCATCGTTCAGCACAATCGCAGCCGATTCCACGGTCTCCGAGATTTGCACGTGAACATCAATCTGTCTCATGGGCGCATCGGAGTCCCGTTTCACAAGTGGCGTTGGCACGACCTGCAAAAAGATCATCCTCGATTTCTCCTCCTCATCGTATCATCCAATATTCCAATTAAATTCCTTAAGACCTAAATATCGTTGACTCTGCTGCATAGTGAATGCGCTTTCTTTCCGCGACCACGTGCGGGCTAACCCCTCAGCAATGTCTGGCGTTGTGATTTACGGTTCCGTCCTGCATCTTGCTCCCAGCTCACCTCCCTCACAGCATACTGAGCCCTCCCCCAGAAGTAAGCGCAGTCACATACTACCCCGTACGCCGACCGTACAGTCAGCTATTGATGGCCTCCGCCAGAGATCGTCACTTCTAACCTCCAGAAACGGCTGCGATTTTCATAACCGCATCCCTCCGTTTCGCACCATCTCGAGAATCCCTTCCTTCGCATCGGTGATGTGACGCAAAACCAGACTGCGCGCTCGTCCATAATCCCGGCTAGCGATGGCCTGATAGATTTGGTGGTGGTCGCTCTCGTTGGCGATCGTCTTTTCCAAAGCCGTAACAAAGTAAGCGCGGGCAGTCACGTAATGGGAGTGAAGGGAACGGTACAAACGCAGTAGTTCCGGATTATCGCTCAACTCTACCAACGTCTCATGAAACCCGATATCCGCTTCGTTGTACACTCCGAAAAGAAATGGCTTCTCGTTGGCCGTCCTGTTCAATGCTTCCCCTTTTTCCGCGAGCACAGCCAATAAGTCAGGGTTGACATCCGTGATGGAAGACACAGCAAACACTTCGATCATTAAGCGGGCATCTAAAATATGGTGAATATCTGGAAGTGTTAGCGTACGGATGAAGGTTCCGCTTCGCTGCTTGACTATCACAAGGCCCTCCAGCGCCAATCGATTGAGAGCTTCGTTGACTGGGTGGTTACTGACCCCAAACTCTTCCGCCAGACGTTTGATGTCAAGTCGCTGACCTGCAGCCAGCTCTCCACTGAAAACGGCGTCGCGCAGTCTCCGATACACATCGTCGCTGACGAGAGTGTGCTTCACCTGTGCCACATGCACGTGTTGCGTCCTCCTTCGGATTTCTTAATTACCCTTATTTTTAAAATATAATGCTAGATTATAAATGTCAAGTGTCTCATCTGTAATTTTAAATTATGTCCGTGGAAGTTTGCCCGCCGCGACATCTCATCCAGACAACACGTCAGCGATTCTTGTTATATGCCACCGCCCCAGATCGGACACAAATAAATCCCTGTCTCGGAAAGCACAGTTCGTCGGGTGCCACAGCGTATGCGCGATCACATCGTGGTAGAGCAACTCCAATCCCGCCCGGTCAGAAAAATGGTACAGAAGGGAAGGCTCATAGCAACTGATGTAGATCCTGCCCTGCGCGTCAAGAGTGATCCCGTCGGGCAGCGCGGGGACCTCTATCACCTTCTCCTTGACGCCGGGCGCGCCGTCCTTTTGTAATCGAATCGCCAGATCCCGGGACCAGCCTGCTCCGCGCAAAAACTGTCGCTGACGTAGAGAAAGCCGTTCACCACGTCCGCCACGGGCGTATTGGGAATCCGAATCTTTCCGCCCCATCCGTCGCCGTCCGCAAATTTTCGGAGTTCTCCTGTTTTCATGTTCAGCTTGAAGACAGTCGACAGTTTCAGATCGCAACTGTACAGGTTCCCTTGGTGGTCAAGGGCCACGCCCAGCGTGAAACCTCCGGTTGAGGCGACCTGTTCCATGCTGCGGCCATCCGGATCAATGCGAAAAATCTCCCCGGCCTCTCCACCGCACCAGATGTATCCGTCCTGATCAATCGCAATCCCCTCCGGGTGATTGAGCCGCGGCTCGGAGAAGATTCCGTCGAAATAGACGCTCACCCGGTCATCCGAGATAACCGCTTGTTTCCCTCTCCAACTTGGACACTCGCACATGCCATTCTCCTCCTCCATCCGTCTCCCGGCACTACCGCGTTGGATCCGCCCGGCGTTCGTTGGACAGCAGCGGGAACCATTCGGGACGGGTAGGGTCGCGGTCATACGGGTAGCCGCCGAGCTCACGATACAGCTCAGCGTATTCGCGGACCTTGTCCGGATCGACCTCAACACCCAGTCCGGGGTCGTTCGGCACGGCAATGGCGCCATTCGCGTAGGGCAATTTGCCTCCTTTCAAAATATCGTCCTGCAGATGATGATAGTGCGCATCGGCCGCGAAGGACAGATTGGGCACAACCGCGCCCAGATGAAGCATGGTGGCCAGTTGGATGCCGAGTTCCCCGGAGGAATGCACGGCCACCCCGAGCTGGAACGTCTCGCATACACCCGCCGCCTTGACGCAGGAACGGACGCCGCCCCAAAACATCGTATCGAGCAAGATGACATCGACCAATGAAAGCCACCGATTCGCTCTCCCAGGATCACTCGCTGCTCACTAACCGGTTCGTCAATACACCCACGCGGTCAATCTCGACGCGAACCTCGTCACCAGGTTTCAGCCATGTCCGCTGCTGTTCTGGATAGCCCAACACGACCCCTTCCGGCGTTCCCGTCAAAATCGCGTCACCCGATTCCAGAGTCATAAAAGAAGAAACATAACTGATAATCTCGTCCACAGGAAAAATCACATCGCCCGTATTGGAGTTTTGGTGTATTCGATAAACTAGATTTGAGCCACTTGAGGGGCATGTGATCGAGTCAAAAGTGAGCCACCGGATTTCCAATTCTATCACCTTACCTGTACGCTAGAGCTTGCGTAGAACTAG
>JAJZZT010000545.1 GCA_021797415.1 Bacillota bacterium | reverse complement strand
GAGGCCAACGTGTCGCGCTTCGCCGATTACCTGCGCACCTTTGCGGACGTGACGCAGTTTGTCCTGATCACGCACCGGCGGGGCACCATGGAGGCGGCGGATGTGCTCTACGGCGTGACCGTGCATGAATCGGGCGTGTCGCGTCTCGTCTCCGTGCGCTTAGTGGACGGGGAAGTGGCGTCCGCCTAAGGGACATGTGATAAAGTCCTCTTCGCAGGCGCAATGGTTCCACAGCAAGGCGGTTCGCCAAGTGAAAGGGATGGTACAGTGGGACTGCTTGATCGGTTGAAGCAGAGCCTCAGCAAGACGCGCGACATGCTTGCGGACCGTGTGGCGGGCGTGTTGAAGCGCAGGGCGATTGACGAGAGCGTGTTTGAAGAGTTGGAGGAAGTGCTGCTGGCCGCGGATGTGGGGATCGCCACGTGCGACAGCCTGCTGTCCCGCTTGCGCCTGGAGGCGAAACGGCAGCGGCTGGAATCGGCCGATCAACTGCTTCCGCTGCTGCGCGCTGCGATCGCGGAGCTGCTCGGGGGCGATGCGGCGCCTCTGGCGCAAGCGGACGACGGTCCGACCGTCATTCTTGTCGTGGGAGTCAACGGGGCGGGAAAGACGACGCTGGTCGGCAAATTGGCGCACATGTACGTCGCAAAGGGGAAGAAGGTCCTGATCGCCGCGGGCGATACGTTCCGCGCGGCGGCTGTCGAACAACTGGCCGTCTGGGGCGAGCGGGCGGGTGTCGATGTCATCCGGCAGAACACGGGGTCAGACGCCGCGGCGGTTATCTTCGACGCGCTGCGGGCGGCCAGGGTGCGAAAGGTGGACGTGCTGCTGTGTGACACGGCGGGACGGCTGCAAAACAAACAGCATCTGATGGACGAACTGCAGAAGGTGTACCGGGTGATCGGCCGCGAAATAACCGGCGCTCCGCATGAAGTGCTGCTCGTGCTCGATGCGACGACGGGCCAGAATGGCCTGCGGCAGGCGAAGGTCTTCAAGGAAACCGCCCATGTGTCGGGTGTGGCTCTCACCAAGCTGGACAGCACGGCAAAAGGTGGGATCGTCGTCGCGGTGAACAAGGAACTGGGCATTCCGGTCAAACTGGTCGGCCTCGGGGAGAAGATTGACGACATTGCCCCTTTTTCGCCGCAGGAGTTCGCCCAGGCGCTGCTGACGACTGACAAGTAAATTTGCTTGACATGCGCCGGGGTATCCGCTATAGTATGGCGGTACGAAAGGCGATTTCGCAACAGCGGCCTGATTGGGAAGAAAGTCAAGGGACGTGCGTGCATCTGCTGGACAAGACGCTGGAGACGCACCTGCTGTATGATTGGTATGGTTCCCTTCTGACAGAGCGTCAGCGGCGCATTGTTGAGATGCGCTATTTTGATGATCTTTCCTTGGCTGAAATTGGCGAATCGCTCGGGATTTCCCGCCAGGCGGTCAATGACACGATCCGTCGGGCAGAACTGCAATTGCGGGAGTACGAACGGAGGCTGGGCCTGCTGTCGCGTTTTCGTGAACGGATGGAGACCATCAGGCGCGTGGAAGAGAAACTGCGCGACGAGTACGGCGTGAACGAGGATGTTCTTCGGACAATCCGGGCCCTGACATGATTTCTGTCGAAGGATGCGGGGAAGCCGGAATCCGCTGCGCGGTTGAGGGAAGCGCGAAGGAGGGTTGCGCAGGTGTTTGACACATTGTCCGACCGCCTGCAGACGACGTTTCGCAGGCTGCGCGGCAAGGGGCGGCTCGCGGAGGGAGACGTTTCGGAAGCGCTGCGGGAAGTGCGCCGGGCATTGCTCGAAGCCGACGTGAACCACGCGGTTGCGCGGGAGTTCGTCGAACGCGTGCGGCAGCGCGCGATCGGCCAGGAAATCCTGCAGAGTCTGTCCGCGGCGCAACAGGTCGTCAAGATCGTCAACGATGAACTGGTCGCGCTGATGGGCGGCGAGCAGGCGCGCCTGGCGCGCGCCGCGCAACCGCCGACGGTCGTGATGCTGGTCGGGTTGCAGGGAGCCGGAAAAACCACCGCGATTGCCAAGCTGGCGCGATTGCTGCACACCGCCGAGCACCGCCGACCGCTCCTTGTCGCGGCGGACATCTATCGCCCCGCCGCCGTGACGCAACTGCAACTGCTCGGGCGGCAGATTGATGTGCCGGTCTTCTCCAAAGGCGATGCGTTGCCGCAGGACATCGTCCGGCAGGCGCTGGCGGAAGCCCGGCGCGCTGGGCATGACTACGTACTGGTGGACACGGCCGGGCGGCTCCAGATCGACGGAGAAATGATGGATGAACTAATAGATCTCAAGCGGTTGGCGGCGCCCCAGGAGATCCTGCTGGTCCTTGACGCCATGACTGGCCAGGAAGCCGTCGCGGTGGCGCAGGAGTTCCATCGGGCGCTCGGTGTGACAGGCGTTATATTGAGCAAGATGGACAGCGATACCAGAGGCGGGGCGGCCCTGACCGTCCGGCATATCACCGGCTGCCCGATCAAGTATGTCGGCACGGGCGAGCGGCCCGACGCGCCGACCGGCGGACTGGAACCGTTTCATCCGGACCGCATGGCTTCGCGCATTCTGGGCATGGGCGACGTACTGACGCTGATCGAAAAGGCGCAGGCGACCATTGACGAGCGGCAGGCGCGTGAGCTGGAGGAGAAGATCCGGCACAACGATTTCACGTTCGACGATTTTCTCGCGCAACTGCGGCAGGTAAAAAACCTCGGTCCTCTCGATCAGTTGCTCGGTATGCTGCCCGGAATGGGACGGATGAAACAGATGAAAGAGAGCGTCACCGCCGCCCCCGACGGCCAACTGAAGAAGGTGGAGGCGATCATTCTGTCCATGTCGCGGGAGGAGCGCGGCAGACCGGAATTGATCGAGAAGAGCGCCTCACGCAGGCTTCGCATCGCCAAAGGCAGCGGCACTCAGGTGAAAGACGTGAACCAGTTGTTGCGCCAGTTTTCGGAAATGAGAAAGTTGATGAAGCAATTCTCCGGCTTGGGCAAGGGAGGACGGAGGGGCGCGGGCGCGTTGGGTCAGCTTGGCGCCGGCCTGCCCGGCGCACCGCGCGACTTTGCTCCGAGGGGCAGGCCGCGGGGGAAGAGGCGCAAGTAACGGCCACCGCTTCGCGTAAAAAACGTATTTCTCTCTTGGTATCAGGCGGTTGCAAGACCGGAAACTCTGTAAGGAGGTGATTACATTATGGCAGTGAGAATCCGCTTAAAAAGAATGGGTGCGAAAAAGTCGCCGTTCTACCGCGTTGTCGTCGCTGATTCGCGTTCACCGCGCGATGGGCGATTTGTCGAGGAGATCGGCACGTACAATCCGCTTGTGGACCCGGCGCAGATCGTCATTAAGGAAGACCGGGCGCTGTACTGGCTGCAGACCGGGGCTCAACCTTCGGATTCGGCGCGGTATCTGTTGCGCCAGGCGGGAATCATGAAAAAAGTGCACGAACTTCGCCAGGGGGGCAAGTGAATCGCGGAGCGGGAGCCGTACGCCTGCCGAAACAGGGTTAATCCCCTGCCCTGTGCCCGGCGAGTTTAGCGCCAGGGCAAGGTTTGCCGGGTCGCCAGTATCCCTTTGCTCGTCGCGAGTTCAACGCCATGGACACGGTTTGCTGGATCGGCGCCCTGCCCTGTGCCCGGCGAGTTTAGCGATAGCGGTGTCCGAGCAAAGGGCATAGGGCAGGGCGCCGGCTGGCAGCGAAACCTCATTTTCAAGATCGACTGGCGGAGGCGGGTGCGATGCAGGAACTCGTTGAATTGATCGCGCGCCACCTCGTGGATGACCCGGCGGCGGTCTGTGTCCGCGAAATTCAGAAAGAGCGCGGGATTGTCTATGAATTGTCCGTCTCGCCGGCGGACATGGGGAAAGTGATCGGAAAGAGCGGACGATTGGCCAAGTCCATCCGGACCGTCGTGGCGGCCGCCGCGTTGCAATACAACCAGCGGGCGACTGTAGAGATCGTGTGAGAGATTGCGGACTGAATCCGTCCGTCGCGGATTGGACCCTCCGGCGGTTTGACTGTCGCCACCGAGTGCGTAGGATGTTTGAAGTTGGCTCTGTGTTCGTATTCGAATCGATCGGCAGGGGGACATGTGATAAAGTCCTCGGTTCGCCTGCTGAAATTTGGATTGTCACATGTCCCCAAGGGTGCTGTGCTCATTTTGACACGAGGAGCTGGAGAGCTTGATTACGATTCGCCAACCTGTGACCGTGAAAATCATCCTGACAGAAGAAACGAAACAGAACTGGCTGGCTGAACTGCGCCGATTGGTCAACCAGACCATCGCCGAACTGGAGGAATTGGAATTTCGCGGCAAACAATGGCTTCGCGACGCGGAGAAGCAGGGTGAATCCTCCGTGGAGGCGACGGAGCAGCGCATTGAGATGGAGCGCGGCCAGCGCGTTGAGCGGCGCGAGCAATTGATTGCGCAACTGTCCCAGATTCAGCAGATGGATATCGATTCGGAAGTGCCAAACGGAACCGTGGAAACTTCGATTGATGTCGAAGTGGGCGATTCTTGGGAGAAAGTGGCCATGGGCAGCGAGATTGTGGTGAAAGACGGGATCATCGTGGAGATTCGCCGCAATGGAGACCCGGTTTCCGCCCCGCTATAAAGGGCGGGGAGTTCTGCCCCCTTATTGAACAACCTTTATAGGAGCGGGTTCAAAAAGAGGACAGGAT
>JAJZZT010000118.1:3100-4699 GCA_021797415.1 Bacillota bacterium | reverse complement strand
CCGATCTCTGGCTGCGGCACGGTGCGCCGGCTCCTTGCCCGTTTGCGTGTCATGACTGCGCGCGATTGCAAACACTTCCGTATTCAACAAAGAGAGGATTGCAAGGCCTGAAATGGCTGCCGCCAGAGTTCTTCTCTGCTTAATTTTCAACGACACGTTTGCCCACCCCTTCAAATGACTTTCGACAAAATCTGCAACCATGGCCGAAATCCAGCTCCGCATTCACTGCCAACGCACCTCTGTTTCCCGCGAAAATTGTCGCGTCTCCGTCCATCACCTCCCTCACGCTTTGCTCATCGGCGCTCGTCTGCAGACGAGACAATTGAGGACTTCTCTCCTTCTGGTTCACTCCTTATTCCGTGCGCACGGGCGATACTTGGATAACCGGCACTGTCTCCCGGACGCAGCCGTGTCGGAATCACGACCTGCCGCACCTCGGACGCGGATTCGATCAGATCGTGCAAAAGCCGCACCGCCTCCCGTCCTATTTGTTCCTCAGATTGGTCAATCCAGGTCCACTGTTTGTCGCCAAAGTGCGTAGTCCATCCCTTCATGCGGTCTGTTTCTCCACTCCCTCCATCAAAGCCGATGACGGACAGATCGTCCGGAATGGTTAGTCCAAGCCCCTCCGCGGCGCGGCGGACGCATTCCAGATCATACGTTTCGACGCACAGTACAGCGGTCACTCCCGGGCCCTCTTGCAATCGCTCCGCAATCCATCCGATGTGTTCCTTCATTTTTTCGCCCGCACCGTACGGCCGAACCCAGCGCACCGATCCGCCCTGAACCCCGTCCGTCTCCCGATATGCATCAAGAAAGCCAAGAAACCGTTCATTTACACTTTGCGTATAGTCTGGATATTCCGATCCAACCGAGAGAAACGCGATTTTCCGATGGCCCAATTCAAACAGATACCGGGCAGCTTCGCTTGCGCCGGAACGGTGGTCGGCCGTCACGCGGGAGATGTTCAGACCCGGAAGCCAGCGATCGACGAGTACCATGGGAAACGACGACATGTGCAGTTGCAGCAGTTTGTCATTGTACTGTTCTCCTTCGGCGGGCCACAGCAACAGACCGTCTACATTTAGTTGATGAAACCGGGCAATCAGTTCAGTCTCCCGCTGCGTACTGCTTCCGGTCAGTCCGATTACTGGGTTCATTCCGTGATCGGGAGCCTCAGCCAGAATACCGTACAACAAATGGTTAAAAACCGGCCCTCGCATTGTGGGCAAAAGAACTCCCACCAGCCCTGTCTTGATCCGCTTCTCCGGTGCGATCGGCTCCTCCAGCACGGCACCCGGCCCAATCTGACGGGCGAATGTTCCTCTGCCGGGAATACGCGTGATCAAATTCTCCTTTGCGAGGACGACCAAAGCCATCTTCACGGTGGAAGCGCTTACCTCAAACCGCTTTTGCAACTCTTTTTCCTTGATCATCGCGTCTGAATAGAGACCGTTTCTGATCTCTTCCCGCAAAACGTCGGCAATTTCGATATACAGTTGGCCGCGGCTTGCCATAAAAGACTCCTTTCGCATACACACCGCAGATCCCATTTGAATAATCTGCCTCTTCAGTGTAATAGATGTCTGCTTAATATGC
>JAJZZT010000118.1:0-3090 GCA_021797415.1 Bacillota bacterium | reverse complement strand
GTATATAATTAAGCTGATTGATCAGATATGTTTTGATAAATATTTGGATAGAGTCCGGTCGGTGCATGAGAGGATGGCGGGACGTCTGGTGCTTGACCGCTTGCTAATTGTGCGTAAGGGCGGGACATCTCGGAGGGGCATGTATTGCCTCTATGACGTAATTGCGTGATGGTTCGTACTATTCGGAATAAATTGGACCGCAAATAACGAGGGGTGCAGCAGATACTCAGCACCCCTGCATCTTTTAGAATTACAGTCAAGGTCTCCAATGACTATGCGCATCGGGGACGATTTTTTCTCTAATATTTAAGGTGGCCCATTTCGTCGCTTAAATATTCAATCTAATATCTTCCAAGTCATTTATCAGGTCCATCGTCATCCGATACTTTCGATTCACAATATCAAGAGCCATTGTTCGTATCATGGTTATTGCAAGGAGAAACAGCATAGACAAAATTACATAAATTCCTATTATTATTGGGATGTGAATCAGTGCGTGAGACACTGGGAAGGAGACTTGAAGTATTCGGGCCCAAACAGAAATAAACAAAGCGACTAAAGTACCCCAAAACCAACTGCCACTGAACCGTTGCCGACCAGCGAGATCTTTAAGCATAGTCATCAACAGGTCCAGTTTTTCTGCACCGCGATAGCCACGAGTGTTTAGGTTGAATTTCAGTAGATTCCTGTTGTAGTCAGCAAATTTAGTGCTATTCCACAGAAATTCTTCGGAATCGATATCGTACAGCTCTCTGATTACTCGTTTTGCTTCTCGATTCAGCTTCAGAAACAAGCAGACACCGACCGCTCCCAGAATGAGTACAGCAGGGCCAAGTTTCCGAAGAACGATAACCGGATGAACTACCCAAACTGAGATGGCAGAAACCATAAAAATACCCTCGAACGACCCAAATACGATCCAGAACGAAATCCACCATCTGCGAATGTACCGGAAAACCAATCTAAACGAACTCAAATCTTTTGTGTAATAGCGCAGTAACCCATACATCTAATTCATCCCCCGATCAATATATTCCGCGGGCCATCTTCCGCTCACACACCCGGATCTCCTGCGACAGCCAGTCGATGGCCGTCCCCAAGCGGAGCACTCTCTGGCCCCGCTTCAGTCCACTGCTGGAACGCCTCGCCGCATCCATTGTCGATCTCAGCAAGACCTGCGGCACATAGACTGATACGGTGTCCCCCACGTCAAATAGCCGCACATTCAATAGCAGGTCACCGCCCAGGCAGCGAAACAACGATGCCGGCAATGTGACAACAAGTCCCTCCCGCTCATGGACGGTGCGGTCGGGCTCCGCCAATACCTGGGAGAACGCGGCCTGTCTGCCGCGACTGGCTGCCTTGAATTCCATCAGGTCCTTCGCGACGGCAAGATTCATCCACACCTGCCCCAATGCCGTCCGCTTGTTCTGCTGTTCAATCCGCTTGGCGGCCCGCGATGGAGCTACTTCGTCCACAGCCAGTTTCTTCAACTCACGCCGAAGCGGCTCTATGTCCCCATCCGCCAGACTTCTCAACTCCCGAATTTCTTTCCAGGATGTCACCATCTTGGCGGTTGGAATTCCATCCACATTCTCCAGAACAGCATACGCGACCACCTCCACGCTAGGCAGATCAGCAAAAGCGACTTCCATGCGCCGGATGCCGGAGGGACAGGCGAATTCCGCCATATGCGCGAGCAGTCGTTCAAATACCGGATCGCCGTACGTCGCGAAATAAATCGGTTCATGTCCGCCGTCGATACCCCTGTGCAATACATCCCGGGAGCTTGTCAGCAAGACATCCCCGCATCCGGAAAGAGAGGACGGAACGCGGAAAAACGTCGCTCCTTCCACCTCTACTCTGCAACACCCCATCGACCCGAGGTGCTCGGATGTCACAAGCGTATCCCAAATGGCGGGCATATCGACGGGAACTGGATTCGCCTCGAACTCCCTGTCCAAGTTCGCATACATTTCGTACAACTCTTCAGGAGCCACCTCCATCGTGGCCGTCCTCTGCCGCTGTTCCTCAAGGCGCCGCAGCGTCGTTTCCTCAAGCTCATCCAGACTGAGCGCACCATTTGCCAATTTCTCGAATTCACTTGGTTGTACGGGAAGAAGCGAAATCTGTTGCGGTCCAACGATCTGATTGACATCGACCAATCGCTGTAACAATCGGCCGTATACAATCTCCTCCGCGCTCCCCGCGTAACAGAGGTTCAGGACAAATACATCATCATGACGCTGCCCGATTCGGTCGATCCGTCCGATACGCTGTTCGATCTTCATCGGATTCCAGCCAAGGTCAAAGTTGATGAACAGATCCGCAGTCTGCAGGTTCAACCCCTCGGCCGCGGCATCGGTGCACACAAGCACGTCGATATCGCCGCGCAAGATCGGTCAATGATGGGACTCAGCGACGCCGTGAATACCTAGGGGTTAAAGTGGCCTGCCAGGATTTCCGGACTCGGATTGCAGGTTTCAAGTACCGAACGCATGCAACGACTCCTCTCGCTCACTGCACAAATCTTTCGGCCCACAACTTATGCGAACGACGCGCCCATTGGAGGGCCTCTATAGTAATTGCCTTTAGATTCTATCAAAATTTTTGTATTGTCACTATGATATCTCACCGCACGGTCCCTGTCCTTGCAAGGAAATCAAGATTGCCGGACTTCCACCTCCAGTTGGCCGATCTGTTGATTGATCCTCACCATGGACTGATAGATCTCGACATCCTGATCAACGGCCTCAAAAGTGACGGCGAGTGCATAGGGAACCTGATCGTTCCCGGATTGATCCCATCCCGGATGCCCGACAACCGCGATATAAAAGCTCTCCGCCAGTTGATTGGAGGAGATCACCGCCCAATCTTTTTGCACAGTCCCGGCGCTTCGCGTAAAGCCTTTCACGTCGCCCCAATCCGACCGTTCTCGAATGGTCCAAGGAATCACGATCCCGGCGATGGATGACTCCTCATACGGTGGGGCATGTTGTCAAGACACGTTTTTCGAAAAAATAAGGTGTGTTTGACGGTGTGCAAGAAAGCCCCATAATTACCATAGTCCCGTTCCGTTCCATCCTAACC
>JAJZZT010000538.1 GCA_021797415.1 Bacillota bacterium | reverse complement strand
CTCATGCTGCGCCTGCTGCTTATGCTGCGCCTGCTGCTTATGCTGCGCCTGCTGCTCATGCTGCGCCTGCTGCTTATGCTGCGCCTGCTGCTCATGCTGCGCCTGCTGCTCATGCTGCGCCTGCTGCTTATGCTGTGCCTGCTGCTTATGCTGCGCCTGCTGCTTATGCTGTGCCTGCTGCCCGTGCTGTGCCTGCTGCTTATGCTGTGCCTGCTGCTTCCCCTGTTCGTCACCGTTCTTTTGTTGCGACGGATGATCTGCGCCATGATCCTGCTTGCGCCCTTTTTCGCCATGGCCGTTCTTCTGCCGCTCGCCCTGCTTCCCGTCCGGTTTCTTCTGTCGCTCGCCAGAGCCTGGATGGGTCTTGTCGCCGGATGATCCCGGATGATCGCCGCCGGCCAGAGCCGCCACTCCGCCTCCTGCGTTCCCCAATGAGTGAGGATGGGCGAAAAGTTGGCCGCCGTGCCCCCTGTGGCCGGAACTTGCGCCGCCGGGCACCACAGGCGGCAGGAACACGGTGCCGCTCTTTGCGGCCACACCGCCTGTCGATGTCTTCGCCGCCTGTTTTTGTCCCGTCTTCGAATGCACGACTGCATGCTGCGCAGCGGACGGCACGCCGCCGTGCACCTGTTGCGTCCGCACAATATGCACACTCACCGTCGCCTTGCCCGCTGCGCCGCCTCCTTTTCCCACCGTCCCGCCGACTTTATCCGGCTGTTTTCTGTTCTCCGCGTTCTGCTCCGCCTGCACCTCGATCGCGCTCAGCAACTCCCGCATACTCTGCTTGACCGCGGCGGGACTCTGCGGTTCGATGCGACTGAGTTCAAGCGCGAGCGTCTGGTTCCTCTGCAGCTTTCCGACGAGGTTCATCAGTTCTTTTTCGCCGCCCACCGCCCGCGCCAGATGCCCGTACACGATATCGCGCCAATTGACCGCCACACCCGCGCGTTTGGCTTCCACATACAGCGCGAGCCGCCCGGGCGACACGCGGTAGGACAGGGCGCTTCTCAGCACCGACTCGGGAACGACGAGCGATGCGATCCGCATGCCGGCGCCCCGGAAAGACCGTTTCACCGCCTGCTGCACATCGGAGTTCAGGACACTGGACAGTTGGCCGTTGCCCGCAGGCGAAGTCGCCACGATGATGGCTGTTTGGCCGCCCCTGATGTAGCCTTCTGCCATCAAACGCCCAGCATACTGTTTCACCGCCCGGTGAATGGTCAGTCCATCCAGGCGCAAAGTGCGTACGATTCGGGCACTGGCCGCGTCAAGCGCGGTGACGGCGACAACGCGGTCCGAGGCGTTGAGCGTGAATTCCACACTGGGGTTGACATCCAGCGACACGTACGCGTACGGCTTCGCCCAGGCGGAATGAACCTGGATCGTCGTGAGAGCGGCCGCGGCAATCAGGCACGCCGCCGCAATCGCGGGCCAGGAAAACCGCCCGCGCCGCCGTAACCATCCGCTTTTTCCCGCTCCCGCCGCCTTCCGCGCACCGGACTCCGGCACATCCACCTCGGAGCCGACCGCCATCTCCGGGAGGCGAGGGATGCGCACATACGCAAGGTCGTTCGTGAGGACGACCGCGGTCCGCTCATCCACCAGTTCCAGTACGATTCCCCGGCTCATCCTCACTCACCCCCTCTGGATAAATGTGCGCAACAACTCGTAATCTCCGAGCAGCAGGACAGCCACTGCCACGATGTACCCGCGCTGGCGCTCCAGCGTCTTGCGGCTGACGGCAACCCTGGACTGCAACTGCTTGAGCGGCAGGGAACGCGACTTGAGAAACGCTTGCCGCAGTTGCGCGTCGGTGGCGATCAGGCGCGCCACGTCGATGGCATGTTCCCGTGCATCTGCATGTTTGGGCGACAATTTCACAAGTTCCTGGAATGTCAACCCAAAATGTTCTAATTCTTTTGCGTACAAAGCGACTTCCTGCGCCCGCGCCGCAGCTTCTTCCTCTTCTTTGAACGCTCGCACGGCGGTGGCAGTCTCCACGACATTCTGGAGATTACCCTCCCCGTCTTCTTCGTCAAACGCCGTGAAAGGCACTTCCCGCGGCCGCATCCCGCGGAAGGAATCGATCAGCCGCCTGCGCATCACCGTCTCGGCGAAACCGACGAAGCTCCCGCGTCCCGGCTGGTATGCGTCGATCGCTTCGTTCATCGCGAGAAGAGCGATCTGAAATTCATCGTCAGTCCGGGTGACCGGCCGTTTGCACGTGCTGCGGGTGACGCGTTCCACAAACGGAAAGTAGTTCCCGAGCAATTGCTCGCGCGCCTCCCGATCCCCTTCCCTGGCTTGCGCGAGCAGCGTTTCCAGCGTATCCGACGCAGCGGTGTGCTTGCGACGAAAAGACAGTCGCTTCACTCGCGCAACCCACCTTTCTACAGTGATTCGTCGCCCGGCAGACATTTGTGACGCAAAATAGCGGCGGTTTGTGAAATGACGGCACAGGGCCGAAATGGCGCTACTCGCCGCCGCGCGGAAAAGGACGGTCAAAATGCCGATACGCCCGTTCTGTCGCCTCGCGGCCCCGCAACGTCCGCTGCAGCAGGCCCATCTGCATCAGGTACGGTTCATAGACATCCTCCAGCGTCCCCGGGTCCTCGCCGACCGTGGCCGCAAGTGTGTCCAGTCCCACCGGACCGCCGGAAAACTTGTCTATGATGCCGAGCAAAAGCCGGTGGTCGATTTCATCAAGTCCGTGTTCATCCACATGCAGGCGGGTGAGCGACTCGCGGGCAACCGCGCGGTCGATTGCGCCGTCCGCCAGCACCTGCGCGAAATCCCGCACGCGCCGCAGCAGGCGGTTGGCGATGCGCGGCGTACCGCGCGATCTTTGCGCGATCTCGCGCGCACCCGCGGTTTCGATCGGCACACGCAAAATGTTCGCCGCCCGCACGACGATCCGCTCCAGGTCGGATACCGGGAAATAGGTAAGGTGCTGCACTACGCCGAACCGGTCGCGCAGAGGCGCCGACAGCAATCCGGCCCGCGTCGTCGCGCCGACCAGCGTGAAAGTCGGGAGATCCAGCCGCAGCGAGCGGGCGCCGGGTCCTTTGCCAAGAATGATGTCGACCGCGAAATCTTCCATCGCCGGATACAGCACTTCCTCCACCGTGCGCGGCAGGCGGTGGATCTCATCGATGAACAGCACATCGCCCGCTTCCAGATTGGTCAGAATTGCCGCGAGGTCTCCCGCGCGTTCGATTGCGGGGCCGCTTGTCACGCGGATGTTGACGCCAAGCTCATTGGCGATGATGTGCGCCAGGGATGTCTTGCCAAGTCCAGGCGGACCGTAGAACAGGACGTGATCCAGCGCTTCCTTTCGCAACCGGGCCGCGTCGATGAAAACCCTCAAATTCTCCTTCACGTCCTGCTGTCCGACAAACTCGTCCAGCAAACGCGGGCGCAGGGTGTCCTCCCTGTCGTCCTCCTGGCGATACGCGGCATCCACGATCCGTTCCGACATCGGGCACCTCCGTATCGTGCCTGCACACATGAATGGTGTTGTCCACTATATATCCTCAGCGCGCCAATCCGCGCAACGCCCGGCGCACGACCTCGGCCGTCGGCAGCGCCTCCTCGGCGGCAAAGGCCGCCAGGGCGTGGAGTGCTTCGCGCTCCTGAAACCCGAGGGCGAGCAGCGCCGCACGCGCTTCCTCCAGGTGCGGCGGCACATCCGGCGCACGCTGCGCCGCCGCCTGCGCCGCGGTTGTTGTCTCCTGCACATGCAAAGACAACGCCCCGGCCAGATCGTCGATCCGATCCCGCAGTTCAAGCGCGAGGCGGCGCGCAGTTTTGGCGCCGATTCCCGGCACTGTCGTCAGCACGCCGACATCCTCTGACTGAATGGCGCGGACGATCTGTTCCGCCGACAGGCTGCCCAGCATCTGCAAAGCGAGTTTTGGCCCGACGCCCGTCGCGCTCTGCAGACGCACAAACAGCCGGCGCTCTTCATCGGCCGCAAATCCATACAGCAGGATCGCATCCTCGCGCACGTGCTGATGAGTGAAAAGACGCAGCGCATGGCCACGTTCAGCCGCAAGCCGCACGGATTCCGCCGTGAACACGCGGTATCCCACACCGCCCACATCCAGCACAAGCGCGTCATCCTCGACCAGTGCGACTGTACCCGACAAAAAGGCGATCATCCAGACCCGTTCCTCCACCCCGTCCGCATTCCCGATTCAGCACATGCGGCTGTTCCCCGGCGCACGGCGCGCCTGCGCCAAATCCGCGATGCGCTGCCGCTGCAACCCAAGATAAGCGTGCGCCAAGGCCACGGCCAGCGCGTCGGCGGCGTCGTCCGGCTTCGGCCGGACAGACAGGCCCAACAGGACCCGCACCATCTCCTGCACCTGCTGTTTGTCCGCCCGCCCGTACCCGGCAACCGCCTGCTTGACCTGCATCGGCGTATAGTCAAACTGCGGAACGCCGGCGATCTGCGCGGCGAGCACAACAACGCCGCGCGCTTCGGACGCCGCCAGGGCCGTCGTGACATTGCGGCTGAAAAACAGTTGCTCTATCCCCATCGCGTCAGGCCGCCGCTCGCGAATGACGCCGCTTACGCCCTCGTAAATCCGCTGCAGTCGGGAACCCGTCGACATGTGCGGTTCCGTCTCGATACAACCGTATTCGACAACGGTGTGTCGATTCCCTTTTACGTCAATCACACCGAATCCAAGTCTTCCGAATCCGGGGTCAA
>JAJZZT010000215.1 GCA_021797415.1 Bacillota bacterium | reverse complement strand
TTCCAGATGAATGCCGAGCACACTTTGCGCCACTTGTTCATTCTCGTCCATCGCCGCCACGATGCTGCGCAGTGCCATTTGCAGATGGGAAGCGCGCATGGTGACCAGCGTCGGGAGGTAGCGAGTCACGCCCTGTGCCCAAAGCGCCGCCGTAAGGGCGGCAATGTCGCGCGGGTCCGGCGCTGCGGCGTTCGCATCGTGGCCGGCAAAGCCGTTCACCTGCAGGTCCACCAACCCCGGGCCAAGCCAGAGCGATGTTTCGTCACAGTCCGCGACAGGCGCGACAGAGGCGATTCGGCCGTTTTCCATGTACACCCGGACCGGTTGCCCAGTCTGGTAATGCAGTCCTTCCACTGTGTCACTCTGCATCGGCCTGCACTCCATAGGACTGTCGATCCACGAACAGTGTGCAGTCGGGGTGCCGTCGCAGGATGGAGGCGGGGCACACCGGGAGGATGGGGCCGTGCAGCGTGCGCCGGACGGCCTCCGCTTTCGTCGGTCCGGGCACCATGCAAAAGAGGTGGGCGCCCGCCATCAGTGTGGGGATGGTCAGCGTCAGTGCGGTCGACGGTACATCTTCGAGACTCTGGAAGCACCCGTCATGAACCTGCTGCATGCGGCAGGCGTGATCCAGCCTCACGGTCTTCATGGCGAATGGATCGTCAAAATCGGCGACATCCGGATCATTGAAGGCGATGTGGCCGTTTTCACCAATGCCGAGACAGACGATGTCGATGGGACGTTCAGTTACCAAATTCCCATAGCGCAGCGACTCTGCGGCCGGCTCCCGCGTGCTGTCGATTCCGCGCCATGCGACGTCCGTTCGGCTCGTCAGGCGCTCCTGCAGATAGGATTGGAAACTTCCGGGGTGGTCCGGCGGGAGATCCGCGTACTCATCCATTTGAAACGCCGTTACCCGCGGCCAGTCCACTCCTGTGGCGCCGGTCAGGGCGGTGAGAAATTCGTCTTGCGACGGGGCGGCGGCGAAGACCATCCGAACCTGTTCCTGTTTTTCCAGGAGACCTTGCAAGCGGGCTGTCACCGCGCGGGCCGCCACAAGCCCGAGTTGCGCTCTGTCGGCCGCAACCACCACCTGCAAGCGATCTACCGCAAATGATTCAACTGGATAGGACATCCTTATTCACCATCCTGAGTAGCGCGTGGGAACGGCGCGAAATGGGGCGGACTGGTGGAAAGATAAAGAAGTCCATTCTTGGCGAGATCACAGCGTCCGCTGTAACAGTCGCGCCAGATCGTCGTCAGAATACAGGGCTGTGACGCCATCCAGCCGCCGGTCGCGCGGATCGTCAAACACCCGTCCGTCCAACAGGTCTGTCGCCGTATAGCGAATTTCCAATTGATACGGTCCAGCCAGCCGCAGTGGAGCGACGTGGGCACGCCGCTGCCAGGCCAGCTCCAGTTGCTCCGGGTAGGCCGCGTAAACGGCGCGGGGCGCCCGCAGCAATCCGGCATGGCGCCCCAGTCCAAGCTTGGTCTGCAGCGTGCCGACTCCGGGCAGAAAGCGTCCGGCTTCCGCGCACGCCTTGTCGTCACCTGTGACGAGCAGAATGGGGACGTTGTGCAGGCCGAACAACAGCGCGTCGAGCGCGATCTCTCCCATAGGCACGCCGTTTAGCCTGACCGATTGCCACTCTGCGGCGGTCATGGTGTGATCGCGGATCGCCCGCAGTGTGCCCGCCATAGCGTGATAACCCAGCAGGACGGCGCCGTCAAACGTGCCGTCCAGACCGGGGAACCGGTCCTTGGCGCGCAATCCGCCGAAACAGTACTCCGCGGCCGGATGGAGTTCCCGGGGCACGAGGTTGAACCCGGAATAATGGGCGTCTTTCACCACGATCCGTTCGGCGCCGAGCCGCAACCATCCCTCCACAACCACGTTCACCTCGTCGGTCAAAAGTCCGCGCGTTTCCTCGTACAGGCGCTCACCGGGGATCAACTGCTCGCGGCGGACAACGCCGGCGATGCCTTCCATATCGGCGCTGATGTAGATTCTCACCTTCCGGCCTCCCTGTCCAGCGCTACGCCGGACGCCCGGTTTCCGCCGCAAGCCGGGCGATCTGTCTTGAAAAAGTCCTCTGCCAGTCTTCGTCATCCCCTTTGCTCCTGCTCGGACACCGCTATCGCTAAACTCGCGACGAGCAAAGGGGATGACGGCGCCCCAGCAAACCTTGACATGGAAGTCTATCGTTCAAATGCCGGGTTTTGCCTGAAACACTCCTCCATGACGGAGACCTGCCGACGAACCTCCTCCGGTTTTACGGACAGCGGCTCGCCGTCCACCAGGTGGCGGTGCAACATGGTGTAATAGGAGCGGGCCATCGCGTGGAACAGGTCGCTTGCGGTTTCGGGATCGGCGTCCCAGTGTTCCTCGCGCCACCGGAGTTCTTCGGAACAGTAGGCAGGCGTGCCGTCCGCCCGCCGGAGCGGTTCTGTCGACACCGGATGGGCCTGTGCTTCTTCCGGCAGAAAATAACGCCAGTCCAGATGGGTGGGGGAGCCCGTCAGTCCGCCGTTGGTCCCCGAAATGCGATAAGTGTGCGGTGAATAAGCGGAGCAGGAGGAGATTTCAATGTCCACCACCGGACGTCCGGGCCCGTGCAGCAGGATTTTTACGTAGTCCTCCGCGTCGCCGAATGAATTTGCCCGGTCCATGCGGCACAGGACGGACGGCATGAGATCAGGGCCAAACAGTTGCAAGGCCTGGTCCACCGGATGGGGCCCGGTGTTCAGAAGGTTGCCGCCGTTCATCGCCTTCAGCGTCTGCCAGTCCCAGCGCCGGGCAAAGTGGTTGAATGAAATGCTGGCCTGGACCACTCTTCCGAGCACGCCAGAGTCCACCACCTCGCGCAATTTCACGAAGGCGGGAGAGAATCTGGACTGTTGATAGACGGCCAGCGTTTTGCCGCTTCGCGCCGCGGCCCCCATCAGTCGGTCCACATCGGAAACGCGGCGGGCCAGCGGTTTCTCGCACAGGACATGAAATCCCCTGTCCAGCAATTCCAGCGAGACTGGCACGTGCAGAAAACTCGGGAGCGCGTTGACGACAAGATCGATGTCCTTGCGGTCAAACAACTGCCGGTGGTGTTCATAAGACATGCACGCGAATTCCTGTTCCGCTCTCGACCGCCGTTCTGCCGACTCATCGACCACCGCGACAATTTCAAATTGTTCGGCCATCCGCGCCAGGGAACGGCCGTGGATATCCCGCCCGCTCCGGCCCTGCCCGAGAATGGCGACTCGCACACGCGCCATCTGCGCATCTCCTTTTCACGTTCCGTCCGTTCGTCAAGGGGACATGTGATAAAGTCTTCTGAACAGGCTCATATAGCGTTTGAGGCTTCAGTAAAACGCTATATCCACTGGATTTTGCCTGTCGGTATTTGGTTTATCACAGGTTCTTAAGGGCTGCGGAATCCTGGAGCAACGTCGCCGCCCCCGTACTCACATTCAACTATATGGTTCATTTTAATATTGTCAATATTCCTGGCAGCCGGGTATCGGTGTTTATCGGAGCACCAAACAGCCTCCCCATATAGGAGAGGCTGCTAAACAAGCGCTTCACTGCCAAACAAGCATTTCACTGTCAAATGAGCACTTCAATGATGAAACGGTCTCGCTCTTCCACCATACAAACAGGTCTTTGCGCAAGCGGTGCGCGGTCAAGCCACATGGGCGTTGTTCCGACCCCCGGACGACCGCTACATGTCGCTGTCTTCAAGCAACAGGGAATTGTACTCCTTCTCGACCTCTGCCCATTCCGCGTCGTCCTCAATCGCAATGAAATCCGTGAATACCTCGCCGTCTTCCGTTTTCTCCTCCACTCGGAAAATGAACCCTTCGTCCGATTCCCCGTCCGCCGCAACCAGCACCACGTAAATGCGCTGGTTTACTTCAAATGTATCGGCAACAAGAAACTCGTGTTCATTGCCGTCTTCGTCATGCAGGATGACGATCTCCTCTTCATCAAAACCCTCTTCGTGCTCAAGATCGTGCTCATGCCCATGCTCGTCTTGACTGGACAATTCCTCGCCTCGTTTCACCATAAGATTCCATGGATCCAGTGTGCCACCATCATAGCACGGCGCACTGGAGGGGTCAAACACGACGGACGTGGTCAACGGCGTCTTTCTCATTATGGTACAATCTGCGTGTGCGAAACCCTAGAAGAGCGTGTTCAAAAAGTGGGCAGGGTTGACTCACGCAGTGCAATGGGACATGGGATAAGGTCCTCTTTGCAGGCGCAATGGTTCCACATTTCGTGTCCGAGGCTCTAATCGGACACGAAATGTACTGTAACACGCTTGCCGGAATTGGTGTTATCCCATGTCCCCGAGCGTATGTTTTCGGGTACGTGAGGGAGCGTTTCTGGCGATGACGCGGCAATGCGCAGGGGAGTTCTGCTCACTTTTTGAACAACCCCTAGAAATCGATCAGACACGCGCTTCATACGCCGATAGGAGGACCTGTCGTGGACGTGCCCGCCGTGCGTTTTCCGCGCGCGGAACATCGCGCTTTTTATTTTGAGGACACTCATCTCATGATGCTGATTTTTTCGCGGGATGCCCGTCGCCTGCTGTTTCTCGTGGCTGTTGAAGACGGGGAGATCCAGCTTGATTTCCCGGGTGATACATTCGATGAACGAGTGCGCGACAAAGTGGAGCGGATCTTTTTCGTCGAACTGCAGGAAGAGGGCAA
>JAJZZT010000285.1 GCA_021797415.1 Bacillota bacterium | reverse complement strand
GTGGACTGGCGACGCCTGTCGGCCGCCGCGATCTTCACGACGATGCCCGTGATCATCCTCTTTCTGTTCTTGCAAAAGCACATCATCCGCGGCGTGTCGCGCGGCGAGGGAATCCAGGGCTGACGCGCGGGCGGGGAAATCCGGCTCGCCCAATGTCGTCGCGGGGACATGTCCCGCCAATCGCGCGACGGGGGGCGTGTGGCGAAATATACAGGAGGCGATGCTGTGGCAACGTGGACATTTCATGGCGGCTGCCGGACGATCGGCGGAACGGTTATCGAGCTGATCGAGGATGGCTGGCGTTTGGTTTTTGACCTTGGACGCGCCGTAAGCCGGGAGACGCCGGTCTTTGACGGCGCATTGCGCCCCGCCGGCATTGGCGATCTGCAACGGATGGGCGCCGTGCCGCGCATCGCCGGACTGTTTTGCGACGCCGCGGATGCGCCGGAATTTGCGGGCAGGACGCTGGTGGCGATCAGCCATGCCCATCTGGACCACATGGCGCATTTACCCTTGCTGCGACCGGAGATTCCTGTCCTTGTGACGAACGGGACCATGAAGATGCTCACACTGCTGGATGTGTTGAATGAAGGGGTGGGGCAGATCCGCTATCAGGCGGTCGCGCCGGGTGACGCTTACTCGTTCGGCCCTTTTCGCATCCGGTTGCTGCCGGTGGACCACGACATTCCCGGGGCCGCGGGCATGCTGATCCAGACGCCGTCCGTGCGCTTCGTCTACTCCGGGGATCTCCGGCTGCACGGACGGCATGCGGACAGGACGTTCGCCTTTGCGGAGGAGGCCCGGAAGTTTGCGCCGGATGTGCTGTGGATCGAAGGCACGCGCGCGCTTGCGAAAGACAACTCGGACATCTTTTATGAATCGGAACTGCCCGATCGTTATGCGGAAGTGATCGGCGAAGCGGATGCGGGCGTCTACTGTACACACTACCCGCGGCATCCCGAGCGGCTGGACGCGATTCGCCAGGCGTGCCTGCGCACGGGCCGCACATTGGCCGCCTGCGCAGGGAGTGCGTATGTCTACGCGCAGTTCGGCGGCGATTTGACGGGTTGCGCGATTTACTCTGGCGGTCAAAGCGCATGGAGCGGGACGTTGCGGCAGTTCGTGGCGGAGTGCGGCCTTCCCCTGGTGGCGCCGGAAAATCTGCGGGGTGTGGAGCAGCGTTTTGTGGTCGAACTGCCGTATGCGCGCCTGCGGGACTGGATCGACATTGAACCGGCGCCGGGAGTGGTCTATCTGCATGCCGACGGCCATCCGCTCGGTCCGTACGACCCGGCCTGGGCCAATCTGCAATACTGGCTGGCGGCGTTCGGCGCGCGCTTCGTGCGGGTGGGATCAAGCGGTCATGGTTCGCGAGGCGACATTCACCAACTGATCGAGCACATTTCGCCGCGGGTGGTTCTGCCGATCCACTCGTTTGCGCCGGAACAGATTGCGCCGGCGGGAGTCGCGCGGTTTCTTCCGCAAGAGGCGGTCGGCTACACGCTGGACGAGATACTCGATGAGGTGGGCGCGGTGCCGGAGGTGCAGGAGGGGCCGGATGTGGCGGATGTGCCGGAGGTGCAGGAGGGGCAGGGGGGGGGGCTGGGGAAGAGAGATCGGTCCGCCGGCGGGTGTTGACGGGACCGGAGTAAACCGGAAGGATGGCGGGCAGACTAAAGGTCGTCCGAAACGCTCTATACGCGCGTGAATTTATAATTTGTGCGCGTGTGCCCACACGCAGGAGACAACAAGCCCATGAAATTCGTGCCCTTCGCCAAAGAACTGATCCATTCTGTCACAAAGCACAATCTGGGGATGCTGGCCGCCGCGGTTGCCTTCTTTGCTTTTTCCGCCATGCTGCCTCTGCTTGTGATCGTCGTGTTCGGCGCGCTGTATTTCATTCCGCCGTCTGCCGTCCGCGCTCTTTTGTCCACCCTTCTTGACGTGATGGCGCCGACTGTGCCGCATGAAGTCAACCTGGTCAGCGAAAGCGTGGCCAGGTTGTTTGACCTGCGCGGCCGGATGAGCCTCGTGGCCCTGTTCGGCCTGCTGTGGACGGTGATCGGAGGATTTGTGTCCTTTCAGCAAATCCTGGATATCATCTGGGAGTTGCGCACGCACCGGTCATTTGTCAAGCAGTACGTGATCGGGTTTATCATGGTGGGTTTTTTTCTCCTGCTGGCCGTGGCTTCTTCTGTCGCCGCGGCAATCCCCCGCGTCATCGCCGCCGACCTCCAGTCCCTCGCGCACGGCGCCGGATGGCCGCATGTCGTCGTGCTCCTCTCGCAGGTGATCCTTCCGATGTCCTTATTTGTCGCGGTGTATTTCAGCTATCGCTTCCTTCCGTCGCACGCTCTGCGCGACCCTCCTCTCGTGGCCGGAGCTGTCCTGGCCACCGCGGCCATCATGCTTTCCCGCGCCGCCTTCAACTGGTACCTGGGGAATCTCGGTCAGTACGAACTGCTCTACGGCGCGCTGGCATTCGTGGTGCTGCTGCTGTTCTGGATCTACATCGTGAGTGTGGTGATCCTGCTGTGCGGAGAGATCATCGTGTGCTGGAGCAGGCTGCACGAGCATTCCGGTGCGGCGCGATCGGCGAAAGGGAGAAAACGCACGCTTCCCGGCGCCCATGACAGAGCATAATGGCGAAGGCAGGAGAAATGTGTGATTTCTCTCCTGCCTTCGATTCTTAGTATGAGGTTGCAGGTTGTCCGGAAAGGGGCGGGAACTCTGCGGCGCGGGGCGCCGTAGACTGATCACAGTTCGGCATGTCCGCTCAGGTATGCGCCGGCCTGTTGCTGCAGTTGTTGCAGCGCCGTATGAACGCTGATCTGTCCTTTGACCGCTTTGTAGAACAGAGCGTCCAGAACGGCCTGCACTTCCTTGTAGCCTCCCTGAACCGGACGCGGGATCGTGTACTTCGACGCCAATTCGGCCATCGACACCTGCGTCCCCGGATGCGCCGTCACGAACGCTTTCGGCATCCGTGCAACGGCCGTCCTGGTCTCCGGCGGATACCCGGAGTGTTCGGCCCAGTACACTTGCGGAGCCGGGCTGAACCACCACTTGATGAAGTTGTTCGCCGCCTGATTCTGCGCTTTTGTGTGATCGATCATCAACACAAAGCCAAGTCCCTGGGCAATGTTGGCGCTGTGGCCCGAAGTTCCGGCCGGATACGCGAACACGCCGACCGGAAAACGACCGTGGACCGCTTCCAGAATCTTCTGATACCCGGCCGACGTACCGTCGGCGATGGCGATATGTCCGGCGCCGAAGTCTGCGCGGATGTTGGAGCCGTGTGCGAAAATCATCTCGTGTGTCGCATACAGGGTGCGGAAGTAGTTGAATGTCGCGGTCGCGGCGGGCGTCAGGAAATCGGTCTTCGTGCCGTGCGAACCCGGCGCGAAAAGCTGTCCGCCGTTGGCGAGAAACGGCGGCAGGATGTGCGCCGACGAATCCTTGTACGCCATCGGAATCACGCTCGGGAATTTTTTCTTCAAAATCGCGAGATCGGCGGCCAGTTGCGCCCATGTCGCCGGCGGCGCCTTGATGCCCGCTTCGGAGAACAGCTTTTTATTGTAGGTCAACTGCGATACTTTTACGTCCGCCATGATGCGGTAGTGCTGAGTGCCGACCTCGCCGTTGGACCATACCGCGGGATAAAATTCATTGGGTCCGAGGCCGTTTTTCACCGTCATGACGGAGTTTAGCGAAAGCAGCGCGTGCGCGTTCAGAAATGATCCGTCGTAATGGCTGATCTCCGCCAGCATCGGCGGGTTCCCGGCCGACAGCGCCGACAGCGCCTTTGTGCTCGCCTTCGTATTGTCGATTGTGACATGGACGGACGGATGCGTACGGTTGAACCAATTGACAAGGTAGACTTCCGCATTTTCAACCGGACCGCCGTTGTGCGACTCCCACAGGGAGAGTTGCTGCACCGGCGCCGATGCCGCCGAAGGAATGGCTCCCGTCCACGCGTAACTGGCGGCCGCGACCCCCGCCAAACCGACGACAAGCGGTACGAGAAACTTGGCTTTCATGATTTTGCACCCCCGCATTGGATGATGGATATCGTTTATTGCGCACTTTTTCGGAATTGCGTTTCTCACGCGGATCCGGTACGACCGACCTCCCCGCGTCGCACATCCCCCCTCTCTGCCATCTCTCTTTGCGAACCCCGGCGCTCAGTCCTTGAATCCCTGATCTCCCCCCGCCACGGCGGCGACGATATGCTTTTGCGTGAATAAAAACACGATGAAGATTGGCAGGATGGCGAGCAGTGCGGCGGACGCCAGTTCTCTCCAGTTGGACTGGTATGTTTGCATGTAGTGGGTCAGCGCCAGTTCGATCGGATCGATCGCGGTCGAATTGGTCATGATGAGCGGCCATTGGAACTGGTTCCAGGACGAAATGAATGTCAGTAGCGTCACCGTGGCGACGGCGGGCCGCGCAAGCGGAACGGCGACCCGCCGGATGTAGGTCCATGTGCTCACGTTTTCGATGCGGGCGATTTCGCGGTAGCTCGCCGGGAGTTTCATAAAATATTGGCGGAACAGAAAGATGCCCGACGTATTGGCCATGAAGGGCACGATGAGCCCGGCGTAGTTGTTGAGCAGATGCAGGTGGAACATGACCACGTACTGCGGCACCAGCAAGGCTTGGGCGGGAAGCATCATGACGCCGAGGATGAGGTAAAAGAACAGTTGCTTTCCCGGCAT
>JAJZZT010000509.1 GCA_021797415.1 Bacillota bacterium | reverse complement strand
ATGGATTCCACCATTTACAAGCGCGGCGTGGATCGCGTCGGCGGCCACACGGAGGCGGGAATAGGGCCATTGTACCATAGTGGCAGCGCTTGCGGCGCCGCCCTGGCGACCTGGGACCAGGCGAATTTTAGCAGGCGGGCAAAAGCGCTTGACCTGGATTGCCCGCCGTTTCCTTGACAACGGAGAACTGCACCAGCATGATGAGGGAGCAGGCTCTATAAGAGGTTGTTCAAAAAGTGGGTAGGACTCTGCGGCGCATTGCCGCGTCATCGACAGAAATGCTCCCTCACGACCCAAAAACGTACGCTCGGAAACATGCGATAAACCGAATTTTGGCAGGCGAGTTCCGCACCATGAGCCAGGTTTGCTGGTCCGCCCGTATCCCTTTGCTCGTCGTGAGTTCCATGCCGTAGTCAAGGCTTGCTGGGTCGGTGCCCTGCCCTGTGCCCGGCGAGTTTAGCGATAGCGGTGTCCGAGCAAAGGGCATAGGGCAGGGCGCCGGCTGGCAGCGAAACCTCATTTTCAAGATAACTAGTTCAGCGGGAGAGGCGAGTGTGAGCGTGTCGGGCAATCATGTACAGGCGAAACAATCGGCGGGTGCGCAGGCGGCGGATCTGGTGCAGGATGGCATGGTGATCGGTCTTGGCACCGGCTCGACAGCGCTGTGGACGATCCGTCGTCTGGGCGAACGGGTACGGCGGGAGGGGCTGCGTGTGACGGCGGTCCCGACATCGGAGAACACACGGACGCTGGCCGCCGGGGAAGGCATTGCGCTCACGACGCTGGAGGATACGCAGGAGCTGGATCTCGCGATCGACGGCGCAGACGAGATAGATCCGGCGGGCCATCTCATCAAGGGCGGCGGCGGCGCGCTCCTGCGGGAGAAGCTTGTCGCCGGCGCGGCACGCGAATTTGTCGTGGTGGCGGACTCCTCCAAGCAGGTCGCCGTCCTGGGTCGCTTCCCCCTGCCCGTAGAGGTTGCGCCGTTTGCGTGGGCGCTGACCGCGCGTCGCGTCGCGTCGACCGGGTGCGCGTGGCGACTGAGAAAGCAGGGCGACCAACCGTTTGTCACCGACAACGGGAATTATATATTGGATTGCGAATACGGTTCGATTGCTTCGCCCGCGGATCTGCACACCCGGCTCAAACTTCTCCCCGGCGTTGTCGAGACGGGTCTTTTCATCGGCATGGCGGCGGCCGCCGTGGTCAGCGACGGCGTGAACATCCGGCGCATCCGGTTTTAAAGCGGGACCTTGGCATTGCCGTATGCGCTCTCATGGCCTATACTTTTTTAACATAAGCCCAACCATCCTGACGGGAGATGATGACATGAGCGCATCGTGCTTGACGACGACGCGCCACTCACTCGGCGTGATGTGGAAAACGGTGTCCGAGGATTGTAATCTGGCCTGCGACTACTGCTACTACAGCCGCGTCGGCGGCAAGATCGGCCCGAAAGTCAACCGGATCGAGTCATGGATTCTGGAGAAGTTCATCCGCGAATACATGACGGTGTCCGACAAAGGCGCCGCATCGTTTGCCTGGCAGGGCGGCGAGCCGCTTCTGGCGGGGCTGGACTTCTTCCGGGAAGTGGTCAGCCTGCAGGCCAAGTACGCGCTGCCGGGAACGTCGATCAGCAATGCGTTGCAGACGAACGCGACGCTCGTGAATCCGGAGTGGGCGAATTTTTTCAAGCAATACAATTTTTTGGTTGGCGTCAGCCTCGACGGTCCGCGCGAGATTCATGACGCGCGCCGCGTCACCCGTTCGGGAGCGGGCAGCTACGATCGCGTGATGCAGGGGATCGGCCATCTGCGCGCGGCGGATGTGGATTTCAACATCTTGACCGTGGTTCACGAAGGCAATGTCGGACGGGCGCAGGATCTGATGGAATTCTACCGGCGCGAGGGGTTTGATTATGTGCAGTTTATTCCCGCCATGGATTTTCGCGCACAGGAGACGGGGAAGCCTCCGAGTTATCTGATTTCCGCCGCGCAGTACGGCCAGTTTCTCTGTGAAGCGTTCGATATCTGGTACAACGACGGCGAACCGGACATGTCCGTGCGCTTTTTCGACAATATCCTGGCGGTCTATCTGCATCAGGAGGCGGAGCTGTGCGTGCACCGCAAGTTCTGCCCGACGACGCTGATCCTTGAGCAAAACGGCGACGCCTATCCCTGCGACTTCTACATCAGCGACGAGTATAAACTGGGCAACGTCGGAGAGAACTCGCTGGAAGAGATCCTCGGCAGTCTTGTGCACCAAAAGTTTTTGAGCAAGAAGCCGACCCTGCCCGTGCAGTGCCAGACGTGCGAGTACCTGCAACTGTGCCATGGCGGCTGTCCGCGCAACCGCGTCTGGCATGAGGCGGACGACGGCGTCGATCCCGACTATTTTTGCGCCAGTTACAAACAGATCTACGCGTACGCGCACGAACGCATGCTGGAGATCGCCGAGCGCGTCAAGCGGCGCATGCTGAATGACCACATACGGCGGGGCGGCAAGCTGCCCGGTCGCAACGATCCGTGCCTGTGCGGCAGCGGCCGCAAATACAAGAAGTGCTGCGAGCCTTTGCGCAACAGGCGCGAAGAGAATCTGGCGTGATCGCGTGACCTTCGCCCTGCCCCGTGTCCGGCAAGTTTTACGCCATGGACAAGGGTTTGCTGGGCTGGCGCCATGCCCTATGCCCGGCGAGTTTAGCGCCATAATCAAGGCTTGCTGGGTCGCCGCTCTGCCCCGTGCCCGGCGAGTTTAGCACCATAATCAAGGCTTGCTGGGCTGGCGCCATGCCCTATGCCTGCGAGTTCCGCGCCATGGACAAGGTTTGCTGGGGTGTCGTCATCCCCTTTGCTCGTCGCGAGTTTAGCGCCATAATCAACGCTTGCTGGGCCGC
This sequence comes from Bacillota bacterium, assembly GCA_021797415.1. Next base: position 1,847 of record JAJZZT010000509.1, on the reverse strand, counting down.
CGCCATGCCCTATGCCCGGCGAGTTTAGCGATAGCGGTGTCCGAGCAAAGGGCATAGGGCAGGGCGACGGCTAGCCCCTGACCCTCATTTTCAAGATAGCATTTGAGGATTCAGTCAAACGCTCTATCCACCGTTATGCGCCTGCCGCAATTTGGTTTATTCCATGTCCCCGAGGGAGCAGTGATAATCCACATTTCAGCAGGCGCGCTACAGTACATTTCGTGTCCGATCAGAGCCTCGGACACGAAATGTGGAACCATTGCGCCCGCTCTGCGGACTTTATCACTGCTCCCCAAGGAGGGTGTTTCATGGCCAATTTCCCCCATGCGGCACAACTGTACACTGTGCGTGAACAAGTGAAAGAGGATTTTCCCGGCGTCTTGCGCGCATTGAAAAAAATGGGGTGGTCGGGCGTGCAGATTTCCGGTCTGCACGGCTATCCGCTCGCCGACATCGCGGAGGTCGTCAAGGAGACGGGGCTCGGCGTGGCTGGCATGCACGTGCCGCTGAACCGCCTGACGACGGATCTGCCACAGGTCGTGGAGGAGGCGCGCGCTTTTGCCACGCGGGATGTGGTGTGCCCGGCGCTACCCGAAAGCCTGCGCGTGGAAGACGGCTATCGCGAGGTGCGGCAGCGTTTGAACGGGATCGCGGCGGAACTCGCCAGGCAGGATCTGCGGCTGAGCTATCACAATCACGCCTTCGAATTTGCCACGGTGGTCGACGGGAAGTCCGCCCTGGCGTATCTGCTGGAACCGTCGGCGGCCAACCTGCTGCTCGCGGAACCGGATGTCTACTGGATCGCCCGCGGCGGCGAGGATCCTGTCCGCTTCATCCAGCCGTATAAAGACAGGATGCCGCTGATCCACCTGAAGGACATGACGGACGACGAGCGGCGGACATTCGCCGAAGTGGGAACGGGCGTGCTGGATTTTCCGGCGCTTCTCTCTTTCTGCCGGACGGCGGGCGTGGAGTGGTACATCGTCGAACAGGATGTGTGTCCAGGCGATCCGCTGGACAGTCTTGCCGTCAGTCTGGAGAACCTGCGGCGCTTGGCGGACATGGGATAAAGTCTGGTTGTTTTTCCTGGCTGCGCAACGGAGGGATCCGGCTCTTCGCGATTCTCGGGTTTTGCAAGCAGGAAAAGCGACTTGTTATGTCAAATGTTTTATCGGGGGTAAGAGAGGCGAAAGAAAACGGCACACTACAGTGCAAGAGAGATTGAGCTACTGCGCAAACTCTACGAGAGCGGCGCGTCATGGCGCCAGATCTGCGCGCACTTTCCCGATCGCACACAGAGTTCGTTGGACGCCTACTGCCGTCGGCGCAGATGGCGGAGGGTTCGGCATAAAAGAAGTGAACAGAGGATGCTGCCGAAGAAAACGAAAACGCCGGTGCCGCTCACACCGCAGTGGATTCAACTGATCCGGATCCTGCACTGGGCGGATGACATGGTGCGCGAGATGGAGGGACAGAACTACGATCGGCTCAAGGTGATTACGTGGTCAATTGAGTTCGCGCGAGAAGAGGCGGTCCTGCGCCGCCGGCTCGAAGCGGCGGAGCGTGTCGAGCGCTCGCTGGGTTGATTCGGTCACAGTCTGGTGGCAGACGGCGATCGTTTGAATTCTGGATTTCAGGTAACCGTCTTCGATGGCAGTGGTTCCACCGTGAGAAACGAATGATGAAAGCCCACATCGCGTCAACATAACCATGTTCAACCGATCAGCGCGTGAGCGATCAATGAAGCAAAGGCCCGCGCACCCTGCGGATCGGGATGGACGCCGTCCGGATAGAAGTACGAGTTGTGATGGGCGCTTGCGGCGTACCAGTTGACGAGGACCGCATGC
>JAJZZT010000087.1 GCA_021797415.1 Bacillota bacterium | reverse complement strand
GAGGGCAACAACAAAAATGGCCATGCCCTGCATTACGGTCGTCTTCATTTGATCTGGAATCCGCGTAAAAAACGCACCAATCACTGTGCCGGCCAGAATGGCGAGCGCATTTACGACCGGCCCCAAGAGAAACACGCGTTTCACCTCGCACTCACAGATGTGCGCCGCACATCCTCCTGGAAGAGGTTGTTCAAAAAGTGGGCAGAACTCCCCGGCGCATTGCCGCGTCATCGCCAGAAATGCTCCCTCACGTGCCCAAAGCATACGCTCGGTCCGCATTTCTGACTGCTTCCAAGGGGACATGGGATAATATCCACTACTCACTCGGTTTATCCCATGTCCCCTTGCACTGCGTGGGTCAACCCTGCTAACTTTTTGAACACGTTCTAGAAGACATGGAACAAAGTCTACTGTTGCGAAAAACTGATTTATTCCGCGTTTCTTAAGCCTACTCTAGCATCCTGTCTCTTTTCCCACCGCGTTTTTCAGTCCGTTTCGTCCGCAGCAGAAAACAACGCCAGAATTCGCTCCAGATCATCTAACGAAAAGTATTCAATCTCTATCTTTCCACGTTTTTTCCCCATTTGAACACGGACAGAAGTGCCGAATCGGCGGCGGAGCCGTTCTTCAATCACCTGGAGTTGAGGATCCTTTTGCCGTTGATCTCGTTTTTTTGTTCCACGTGAAACATCATTCAATCGCTGGCACATCGATTCTACCGCGCGAACGCTCAACCCCTCTTGCACAATTTTACGCGCCAGTATCTTTCTTGCGTTCTCATCGGAAAGGGACAATAGCGCCCGCGCATGTCCCATCGAAATAGTTCCACGTGAAACATCCGCTCTCAATTCAGCGGGAAGCGTAAGCAAGCGCAGCAAATTTGCGACATGCGATCGGCTCTGACCTACGCGAACCGACATTTCCTCCTGCGTCAAATCAAAATGCTTCATTACATTCGCATACGCCTCAGCAACTTCGATTGGATTCAAGTCCTCACGCTGCAAATTTTCAATCAGCGCGATTTCCATCGCCTGCTTGTCGGAAATGGTCCGAACAATCGCGGGAATACGACTCATGCCCAAGCGTTCCACCGCACGAAACCGCCGTTCACCAGCCACAATCTCATATCCGCGCGGAAGAGCCGCCCGGACCACAATCGGTTGCAGAACGCCGTGTTCCCTGATGGAGCTCATCAACTCAGACAGTTTTTCTTCGTCCATGCGCTTCCTGGGCTGATAGGGGTTCGGACGAATCGTTTCGAGCAATAGTTCCGCAACCTCTTCGCCCTCCGAGACGCCCATCTGCGGTATGAGCGCTTCCAGACCCCTCCCCAGTCCGGCCCGCTGCTTCATACTCCCATCACTTCCCGCGCCAGATCCAGATACACTTCGGCGCCCTTCGATCGCGGATCATACAGAATGATCGGCTTCCCGTGACTCGGAGCCTCGCTCAGACGGACGCTGCGGGGAATGATTGTGTGATACACTTTTTCACGAAAATACTTTTTAACGTCTTCAATAACCTGAATCCCCAAATTCGTGCGCGCATCCAACATCGTCAGGACCACACCCTCGATTTCAAGGGTAGTATTCAAATGTTTTTGCACCAAACGGATCGTACTGAGCAGTTGACTCAACCCCTCTAGCGCATAGTACTCGCATTGAATCGGGATCACGACCGAGTCCGCGCTTGTCAGAGCATTGATCGTAAGCAGACCCAGGGATGGAGGGCAGTCTATAAGAATGTAGTCGTAGTTTGGACGCAAAGTCGCAATCGCACGCCTCAGTCTCACCTCGCGCGAAATTGTCGGGACGAGTTCAATTTCCGCTCCCGCCAACTGAATGGTCGCAGGAACGATATTCAAATTTGCGATATTTGTCGCCAAAACCGCATCTGTCGACGTAACATCATTGATCAGCACATCATAAATGCAGTATCGCACATCGGCCTTATTGATCCCGACGCCCGAGGTCGTATTGCCCTGCGGATCAATATCAACAAGCAGTACGCGCTTTCCGAGTTCGGCAAGGCACGCCCCAAGATTCACCGCCGTGGTCGTCTTGCCAACACCGCCTTTTTGATTGGCTATAGCCATTACACGCGCCATTCATCAGACCTCCGAGAACTTCATTCAAAAAACCGCACCTCATCGACATGATCAGCCGCAGTAAATTTCCAAGCATATCGTCATCCGACACATACACACGAATCGCGCGTAAACCAATCACACACTCGAACCCGTATACCGACCCATTGCATCCAACACTGGCGTAACCCGGATCAGCTGACGCAAAGCCAAGTCAACTCGGCCTGAAATCCTGCAGAATCCAGGCCGCACTCCACTTATGCTGTTAAGGTCGTCCAAAAAAGAAACAGGTTTTGTCGCCAGCGGCGGCGTTCCTCTCAAAGGAAACAGGTTCTGTCGCCAGAGGCGGCGTTCCTCTCAATTGTACCTGAAATTCTACTTGCGCACCATCCCCGACTTGACCGAACCCAACGATTCTCGTCCTGCGCCCACATTCTCCTTGTTCACGCGAATGATAAACTCAAAGTATTCCGTCTCGTCGTGTTCCTGCACCCAGACCGCCAATCCCGTTTTTTCCGCCATTCGCACCGACTCGCGGATCGTGTTGACCGCAAGCCGCACATCCCGCGCAAACGCCGCCCGGCGGATGCGCGCCCCCCTCCGACCGCTGCGCAGAGCGTTCACCCTGGCTTCCGTCTCCTTCACGGTCAAATCCTTTTCAAGGATCTCCCGCAACAACCGCGTCTGCGCTTCTCCTTCCACCTGCAACAGCGCCCGCGCGTGCCGCTCCGAAATCTCTCTTTTTCGCACGGCATCCTGCACAGGTTCCGAAAGATGCAACAGACGCAATTTGTTGGCGACCGTGGATTGCCCTCTACCCAGTCGTTGAGCCAAACTCTCCTGCGTCATGTGGTGAAGTTCGATCAGTTGTTGATAGGCCGTCGCTTCCTCAATCGCGGTGAGGTTCTCCCGTTGCAGATTCTCGATCAAAGCCACGGAGGCCGCCTGCTCATCGCTCAACGTACGAACAATCGCAGGAATGCGGTCCAGCCCAAGCAACTGCGCGGCACGCCAGCGACGTTCCCCGGCCACGAGTTCATAAGCGTCCCCAATCCGGCGCACGACAATCGGCTGGATTACACCATGCACGCGAATGGTTTCGCTTAATTCTTTCAATTTTGCATCATCGAACTCACTGCGGGGTTGATAACGGTTCGCACGAATCCGCGGCACGGCGATCAGCCGCACCTCCGGATCCTCCGTCGCAGTGTCGCCGTCGCGCCCCATCGCTCCAAGCCATCTGCCCCATGGCTCTTTCACGGATCATCACTCCGTCCGCGTGCCTCTTCGTTTACATACCAAGTTCTGCACGCGCGACAAAACTCCTCCCGCCAGGCGCGAGTTCGACAATACTAGTCATCCCTGGACATCTTTCGACAACCGCACAACTCTCCTACGCTTCCCTTATGAGGTTGTTCAAAAAGTGGACAGGCTCTTTATGTTCATACATCCGGTCCACGAAGCGGCCTTCGCGACGCCTCTCCTGCGCGCCGGGGGAAGCACGCAGGGGTCGCGGCAGTCTTGCAAACAACAATCAACTCCCTCTCTCCCTCCGCATACGGCAACGTATACGGTACGACGCGCGAGACCTCACCTTTCAACGCCATAATGGCAGGCGCCGCCGCGCGCAGTTCATCTTGCGCAAACCGCCCCTTCATGGCCACGAATACTCCGCCCGGTTGCACAAAGGGCATACACCACTCCGCCAAAACACCCATCGGCGCCACGGCGCGCGCAATCACCACCGGAAACCGGTCGCGGTACCCAGTCCCCCTGCGAGCCAGATCTTCCGCTCTTCCATGCACACACTTCGCCGAAACACTGAGCATCGCAGTCGCGTGTTCCAGAAAAGTCACACGCTTGATCAAACTGTCACACAGCACGAGACCCATTTCCGGTCGCGCAATCTTCAGCGCCAGCCCAGGAAAGCCGGCCCCACTCCCGACATCGAGCAACTCCCCGCACGCTCTCACTTCATAGATTTGAAGCGCTGCGACGCTGTCCACAAAATGCTTGATGTACACATCGCGGTACTCCGTTATGCGCGTCAGATTAAAACGTTTATTCCATTCCAACAACACGCGCGCGTAGACAGCAAACCGGTCCAACGCCGCGCGTTCCAGACGGCATCCCCAGCGCTCCCCGTATTCGGCCAGAATCGTCTCGTACATGCGCGCTTCTTTTATTGCGCTATCCATTCACCACCGCACGCCCTCTCGCATCCAGCCAAATCAGCAGAATGGAGATATCCGCCGGAGACACTCCTTCCACACGGGACGCCTGGCCAATATTCGCCGGACGCACAAGCGCCAATTTCTCTTTCGCTTCGTTGGACAACCCGGCGATCTTTTCATATGCCGCGTCATCCGGGAGAAGACGCGCTTCAAGTCTATGCTGCTTTTCAATTTCAGCGGTCTGTCGCTGCACATATCCGTCATACTTCACCTGGATCTCAACTTGTTGCGCAACCTCGCGCTCCAGCTCCGGCCCTTCAGGCAAAAACGAGCGCACAAAAGCGTAGTCCATTTCCGGGCGACGCAACAACTGTTCGAGGGTCACCGCGTTGGCCGGCGTCTCAACACCTCGCTCGCGACATGCATCCGCAATCTTTTCCGGCTGAATCACCGTGCTTGCCAAACGATGCCGTTCGCCGGCTACC
>JAJZZT010000152.1 GCA_021797415.1 Bacillota bacterium | reverse complement strand
GATCTCGCTCTTTATGTCGCGTATCAAAACTTGCCTAAACCAACTATTCCAGGCGCGCAAATAGTAGAATGTGGATTGTCCGTGCTGATCGCGATTGGTTTTGGCTTTCTGCAGGCAAGATACACAGAACTATATCAAGAAAACGGTGTGTGGTTAATGAAGGGGGACTGGCGCTATTTAGCGAGTTGGTTGGTTCTCTTCGCCTTTCGCATTGCCACTATTGCTGTCTTTGACGCAATTTATCACACCAATAAAGTGATTGAATGGATCGTGTGGATAGAAATCGCTGCAGTCTGGGGAATTCGTTCCTTTGCATTGCACCTGCGCTATCCTCAACTTAAGAATATATTGAAACGTGAGCGCAAAGAGCCTGTTCAAAAAGTGGGCAGGTAAGACTCACGCAGTGCAATGGGACATGGGATAAACCGAGTGTGTAGTGGATGTTATCCCATGTCCCATTGGAAGCAGCCAGAAATGCGGACCGAGCGTAGTTTTCGGGTACGTGAGGGAGCATTTCCGGCGATGACGCGGCAATGCGCCGGGGAGTTCTGCCCACTTTTTGAACAACCACGTAAAGTATCGTGACTCAAACATTAGTGCGATCCTGTACATGAAGCACCTTGAAATCAGGAATTAATTATTTTAAAATCTAATAAACACCAATGTAATGATCACCAGACAGGGTCTTGACCCCGAATTCCACCAGCGATCAGGAGGTGATATACCCATATCGACATCCGTCGCCGCGAGTGACGAGATACCCCGCCGCACTCCTGCATCAAGCGTACATATCGATGGACGCATATCGTGTCTTTGGAAACTTATTAAAGCCTTATGTAGTGTGCGAGGTAGTCAGGATGCACTTTTACCGGAATTCAATGTTTTCACAGCTATCCTGGTATCAGACTAAACACCCATGCCCGTGAGGGCACAAGATTATCATGAAAATGGCCGAACGGCTATTTCCCCATCAAATTCGAGGAACGAGGGATACCCGTTGTTGTCGCGCTTTACAGCATTCGCCCTGAAAAATGGAGCCGTCGTCGCCATCTTGGTCCTGTTTCTCATCAGTGTCGGGCTGTATTCCGGTTCGACGATTCCCATGCAGGAATATCCGAACGTCGCGATACCTTGGGTGCAGGTTATGGTCCCCTATCCGGGAAGCACGCCCCAGCAGGCGTTCCAGGATGTCGGACGGCCGCTGGAAAAAGCGTTCACCGGCATCAGCGGCCTGAAAAATATGTACGATTTCTCCACTGCGGGCGCCGTAGATATAACCCTTGAATTCCACTATAGCCGACCGATCTCCTCCATACTCCGCGATATTCATACGGCGGTCGACAACGCTGGCCTTCCGTCCACCGCCGGCACCCCGCAGATCCAGCAGAGCACTCCGGGGAGCCCGGATGTGTTTCAGTTTGCTCTGTCCGCGCCCGGCAGCCTGTATCCGATTCAGGACTATGCAAAGCAGACGATCCAGCCCGCGCTGCTCGCCGTGAACGGCGTCAGCAGCGTCGACATTCGCGGCGCCGCCAAGCGTTCCATTTACATTGACGTGAATCCGGCGTTGGCCCGTGCAAACGGCGTCACGCTGCAGAACATCGCTTCTGCGCTGCAGGCCAACCAACTGAACGCGCCCACGGGCGACACGCGGATCGGCGGAATCCAGATGCCAATCGTCCTGCACAATCAGTATGCGTCGCTGGCGCAGATTCGCGCCGTCCCCATCGTCACGGTGACGCAGAACATGAATGGTCTCAAAAACGCGTTTCATGGCGTGCACTCGGGCATGTCGGCGCTCGGGACGGGACTCGGGTCGCTGTCCCGGATGGACGCGGCGCTGCAGGCGGAGATCGGCCTGTCCAACCAACTCAATTCGCTCGCACTCGCTTCGGCGCAAGTGCAGACGCAAATGGCCCTGCTTCGCCAGCGACCGTCCACAAACCAAGCGGTTCAAGCCAAGCTGGCGGCGCTGCAGGCGAAGGCGGCCGCTTTGCAAAAAACGCAGTCCGCTCTTGAAACCAAACTGCGCGCGATCGCAGCCAGCGTCGGCGCAGCGCAAGGCCAGGGCGGGCTGTCGGGCCAGACCGCATCGCAGACAGGAACTCCGGGGCAAGTCGAAGTCAGGTCGCAGACGACAACCTCAGGACAGGCGGGAACAGGATCCGCCGCGTCTGTCGTTCCCGCTGTCGGCGTCAAGGCGGTGACGCTCGGCGACATCGCGACGGTGGCGTACGGCACGCCTTCCGCCGGAAGGGTCATCACCAGGCTCGACGGGCGGCCGGCGGTTATTGTGGGAATCCAGGCTTCCAGCAAGGCCAATGTGGTGACGCTGGTGCAGCAATCCAAAACTATTTTGGCCAAACTCCATCTGCCGCCGAATTTTGTGGTCACTCCTCTGCAGGATCAGGCGAAGCAGACCCGCGATTCGGTGCAGAGCATGATGCGCGAGGCCGCTCTTGGCGCCCTGTTTGCCATGCTCGTGACGCTTCTCTTTCTGCGCAACTGGCGCGCCACCATCGTCGCCATCCTCGCCATCCCGCTGTCCATTTTAGCCGCTGTGACCGTCATGAACCTGATCGGATACACGCTCAACATCATGACGCTCTCGGGCATGGCGGTGGCCATCGGACGCGTCGTGGACGACAGCATCGTCGTCATTGAGAATCTCTACCGGCGGATTCGCTCGGCGAAAACCCCTGGCCCGCATCTGGTGCTGCAGGGCACGGGAGAGGTGGGGGCGGCCATCGCCAGTTCCACCGCCACCACCGTCGCGGTGTTCTTGCCGATGGCTTTTGTGCCGGGCATTGTCGGCCATTTCTTTGCGCCGTTCGCCTGGACGGTGATCGTTGCGCTCGTCTTCTCCCTGCTCGTCGCGGTGACCGTCGTCCCCCTGATCAGCAAGTGGACCCTCTTGCGAACCAAACGGCGGGCCTCCGCACAGGGGCCGCTGCAGAGGGGCTATGTCCGGCTTCTGCGCGGAGCCCTTCGCCGCAAGTGGCTCGTGGCGATCGTCTCGCTCGCCCTGCTGCTGGAGAGCGGCGCCGTGCTCATGACGCAGATCGGGTTCAACTTCCTGCCATCCGGCCAGACGCAATCGTACTCCGTCAACGTGACGATGCACCACACCGCCCGACTCTCGCAGACCGAACACATCGTGCAGCAGATCGAACAGATTCTGCGGACACAGCCGGGCGTTTCCTTGTTCGACAGCTATGCATCGGACGCCCAGGGAACACTCGGCGTCGAACTGGCAAACAACGCGCCGGCCCATTTCTCCACCCTGTTGCGGGATCGGCTGCGGTCGGTTCATGGGGCCAAATCCATCACCGTCTCGGGGCAGAGTGGACTGTCCAATCAGAATCAACTGTTCATCCAGGTCAATTCGGTCAATTACGCGGACATGGCCCACGCGAGCCAGCAGATTGCAAGCGCCATCCGGGGCATTCCGGGACTTGCCGGGGTTGCCACCACGCAGCAGGCGGCCAAGCCGCAGGTGGTTGTGAATGTCAGGTCGCAACAGGCCGCCCGCTACGGCGTGAGTCCCGCGATGATCGCCTCCGAGCTTGCCGCCATGGTGACCGGGCAAACCGTCGGCTCCACGCAGATTGGGTCCGCAAAACCGGATCTCATCCTGCGCCTTCAAGCGCCGGGGGGACTCGGACGGCTGTCGGCCCTGCGCAATCAACTCATCGACACGATGGCGGGCAAAACCGTGCGCCTCGGCGACGTGGCGACCGTGGGCATCGCCAACGGACCGACGGAGATCACGCGGCTCAACCAAAACCCGTACATCGCCGTGACGGGCCAGATCACGGCAGCCAATGCGGGAGGCGTCACCGCGCAGGTCAACAAGGCCATCGCCGGACTCAAGTTGCCCAGTGACGTCACCTGGCAACAACAGGGGGCTGCGCAATCCATGAACAACGGATTCGTGAACCTTGCGTTGGCCATGATCGCTTCGCTGGTTCTGGTGTTCATGATCATGCTGCTGACGTTTAGCGAATTTGCCGCGCCGCTGGCCATCTTGACGGCGCTGCCCTTCTGCCTGATCGGAGGCGCGAACGCTCTGTGGATCGTGCGCCAGCCTCTGGGCATGCCGGGCATGATCGGGTTTCTCATGCTCATCGGCATCGTGGTGACAAACGCGATCGTGCTGATGGACCGCGTACATCGCAATCAGATGGCGGGCATGCCGGTGCGCGAAGCAATCGTCGAGGCGGGTTCCATCCGATTGCGGCCGATCCTGATGACTGCCACAGCCACCATCTGCGCGCTGTTGCCGCTGGCCTTTTCGACCGGGGCGGGCGTCATCTCCAGCACGCTTGCGATCGTCGTGATCGGCGGTCTGCTCACGTCCACGCTGCTGACGCTGATCATCGTGCCGAGTTCGTACGAGACGCTCCTGTGGATCCGGAGGAAGGTGTTTCGCCTGAAGGACCATCCTGCGACGGCAAGCTCCACGGGCCCCGCCCCCGAGTTGATGTGACCGGTCGCGCCACGACTGTAAACGGACGGTTTCATGGGAAAAGACCCTGATGTCGGCCTGGGTTTCTGGAATATCCATTATCAGGTGGTTGCCGATTTGGCTGTTTGGCTCACGCAATGGGCTTGGCGTGAAAGATTATGAACTTCCCTCCGCCTGGCGCTTCGCGCCTAGGCGGGGGTTTCCAACGTCGCCATCGGAGTTTCCTGGCTCATCGACTTGTGCGCAACACAGAGATCATCTGCATCGCGTCTTATTTTGGTCT
>JAJZZT010000445.1 GCA_021797415.1 Bacillota bacterium | reverse complement strand
GCTTGCACCGTCCGGATGACCGCGCGGCGACCGACCAGTGCGACGGTATTCTCGATCTTGTCGCGGCCAGTCCGTTTGTCGATCTCACACAGTCGGTCATCACCCACGACGCACCACAGGGCGAAGTCGCCTCCCTGCTGCTGTTTCTGTCGCGGGATGTGCACGATCAGGTGATCGCCGCAGCAAAGCAGCAATTGGGTGACGGCATCCATCTGCGCGCCTGGCGCGAACCGTACGGCGTGATCGAGATCACGCGCCACGGCACGACCAAAGCGTCCGCACTCTCCTTGTTGCGCGGTCATACTGATATCCCCGCACAGCGCGTACTGGCGTTTGGCGATGAGATGAACGATTACGATATGCTCGCGCAAGCGGCGATCGGCGTGGCGATGGGCAACGCCAATCCCGCGCTCATCCCCGTCTGTTCCGCCATCACGGAGCCATGTGTCGACGACGGTGTCGCGCGTTACCTGGAGAGAACCATCCTGCACCGCCAGTCGGCCAGCGGCTGAGGCTGCGGCCAGACGCGGGATCGACCGGCATGCGCCTGCCGAACTCAGGGTATCCCGTATCCCCAATTGTCATGTGCGGACCCCGGCGGATGCCTCCCCGCGCGCGACGGCAGCGCCCGGCCGGGTTCCCTCCACTTGCGGCGTCCGGCGCGCAGTCTCCTTTTGTGAGCAGGCGCCCCTTGCAGCGGCGCCCGCAGAAGCGCTCTGTGAAAAAACGCCCTGGCCCCGACCCGGCTTCTTGGCCGCCGCTTCTTCTTGCGCGCCGTGGTACAGATTGGCGTACCACCCGCGTTGCTCCAGCAGCGACGCATGGGTTCCGCGCTCCACGATCCCCCCTTTGTCGAGCACGACGATCATGTCCGCCTGGCGCACGGTCGACAGGCGGTGTGCGATAACGAGCGTCGTCCGCCGTTTCGCGACGCGCCGGAGGCTCTCTTGCAACATGGCCTCCGTCTGGCTGTCGAGACTGGCCGTGGCTTCGTCCAGGATCAGGACCCGCGGATCCAGCGCCACCACGCGGGCGAACGCGATCAGTTGCCGCTGGCCCATCGACAGATTGGCGCCCTTGGCGTACAGTCGCGTATCGTATCCCTGCGGGAATCGCCGGACGATGTCGTGCACGCCCGCCACCTCGGCCGCAAACCGGACCTGTTCGTCGCTGATCTCCGGGCGGAACAGGCGGATATTGTCCGCCACGGTCCCTGTGAACAGTTGCAGGTCCTGCTGCACAATGCCCACGTGCCTGTGCAGTTCGGCCTGCGTCAACTGGCGGATGTCCACGCCATCGAGCAGGATCGTCCCTCCCTGCGGATCGTACAGCCTGGTCAGCAGGCTCATGATCGAGCTCTTGCCCGCTCCGGTCGCGCCCACAAACCCGACAAATTCTCCCGCCCCGACCGTGAAATCAATGTCATTCAACACGGGTTCCCCCGGTTTGTAGGCGAACGTGACGTGGCAAAACGCCACGTCACCGAGCGGGTTTGCCAGCGTTTCCGGCTGCGGCGGATCGACCACCGACGGCTCGACGGCCATCACGCGGCCGATGCGCTCCGCCGCGATCACCGAAGACTGCAGGGTGTTCCACTGTTGCGTGATCGAGTTGATCGGACTGAAAAACTGGCGGATATAGCTGATGAATGCGTACAGTGTGCCGAACAGGAGCGCGTGGTGCAGCACGGCCTGCCCGCCGAACCACACGACGGCCGCCACCGAAAGGTTGCCGAGCAGGTCGAGCGACCGGTTGAACAGCACCGATGTGCCGTACTCGCGCACGTTGGCCGTCTTGTACGCGTGATTGAGCGTTTCAAAGCGGTCCGCCTGGCGGGGTTCCTGATGGAAAATTTGAATGATGCGCATCCCCGACAGATTCTCCGCCAAAAACGCCACGACGGTGGAAAGACGCGTGCGCGTCGTCTGATAGGCCGAGCGCAGGCGATTGCGAAAGACGAGCGAGACGGCGAAGATGACCGGCAACACCACCATGCATTCGCGCGCAATGGCCGCGTCGAGTTCAAACATGGCGACGATGATCATCAGGATGGACAGCCCGTCGCGGATCAGGCTGAGAAAGAACTGGGTGAAAAACTGGCTGACCGTCTCTGTGTCGCTGGACACATTGGTGACAAGGCGGCCGATCGCGTTCCCGTCGAAAAAAGCCATCCCCTGCCGTTCGATGTGGGAAAACAGCCGCATGCGGATCGCTTTGACCACATTCTGGCCGGCAAATTGCAGCAGGATCATCTGGCCGATATTGGCCGCCACGCCGATCAGGGCCACGCCCACGTACAGCAGGCTGATCGTGAACAGCGCGTGCGGATGGGGGTGCGCGGCGGACAGATCCCGGTCAATCGCGATCTTGACGAGAAACGGCTGCAGCACGCTGCTGGCATTGAATACCACGACAAGCAGGACGACAACGGCAAAATGCCACCCGTACGGACGCGCGAACGGCACGAGGCGAGCGAGGCTGCGCATCCCGCCGCCGGAAGGCTGGCCATCGGCCGCCGTCTCGTTCGATGGCGGCCCGGCGCGCCCCTTGCGCGATTTCACATCGCTCATGCGGACACCCCCCTTTCTTCCTGTCTGCGCCACATATCGGCGTAAATACCGTTTTGGTCAAGCAGTTGGGCGTGCGTGCCGCGCCCCGCCACGCGCCCATCGTCCAGCACGATGATCAGGTCAGCGTGCTGGAGCGCCGAAAGGCGGTGCGCGACGACGACGGTCGTCCGGTTCCTGCGCAATTCGCGGATGCGCTTGATGATGCGCTGCTCCGTGGCGGCGTCCACCGCGGACAGGCTGTCGTCCAGGATGAGGAGCGGCGCGTTTTTCAGAAATGCGCGCGCGATCGCGGTCCGTTGTTTTTGCCCGCCCGACAGGGTCACGCCGCGTTCTCCGATTTCCGTGGAATAGCCGTGCGAAAAACGGTCGATTTCCGAAGCGATCTGCGCGTCGGCGGCCGCGGCCGCTATTTCTTCCTCCGTAGCGTCGGCGTTGCCAAACGCGATATTTTCGCTGATGGATGTGGAAAAGAGAAATCCATCCTGCGGCACGTAAGCGATTGCGTCTCGCAGCGTCTCCAGCGCGATGTCGCGCACATCGTGACCGTCCAGACGAATCGTTCCCGGCGGCGGGTCGAAAATGCGGGGGATGAGGTTGACCAGAGTCGTCTTTCCCGCCCCGGTGCGGCCCGCAATCCCCAGTGTCTGTCCCGCCTGCAGCGTGAAATGGATGTCCGCGAGGGCAGCCTGGCGGTCGCCCGGATAAGAAAAGGACGCCAGATCCACCGTGAGTGCGCCGGCCACGTCGGTCAACCGCACGGCGTCTTTCTCATCGGACACGGACGCTTTTTCCGCCAAGAGGATGGACAGACGCGTCACGGAGGCGGCCGCGCGCTGAAAACTGTTGATGACGGCGCCGATCTGCTGCAAGGGCGTCAGAATCATGGCGAGGTACAGGGTGAAGGCGACGAACATCCCCAGCTTGATCGTCCCGTTCACCGTGAGATAGCCGCCGTACGACAGCGCAATGGCGAAACTGAGCGATCCCATCAGAGGGATGAACGACTGAAAAAGCGCGGTGCGGCGAAACATCTTCATCTGCTGCGCCACAATGCGGTCCACCCGGCTGGCGAAACGCCGTTCTTCGACCGGCTCGTTGGCCGTCGTCTTGATCAGCCGAATGGCGGACAGGCTCTCCTCCGTCAATTCCGCCATATCCGAGAGCGCTTCCTGCACCCCGCGCGACGCCAGACGGATCCGCGGCCCCCACCAGGCGATGAAAACGGGTATGGTCAGGATGGGGATCACGCTCACGAGCGTCAGCGAAACGCTGATCGTGCGAAGTGTCATAAACAGGGAGGCGCCAAGCAGAAAAACGGCATTGGTGACATTGTTCATGGCGCCCGACAGCATCTCGCGCACGGCGCGCACATCGTTGACCGCGTGATTGAGCAGGTCGCCGACGCTGCGGTGATGGTAGTATTCGGCGGACAGCGTCTCCCAGTGCCCGAACAGGCGGTCGCGCAATTCGTACTCGAACACCCGCGCGAGCTGCCCGTTGCGAAATTGTCCGACGCCGAACAGCAGAGTGGAGCCTGCGCCGACCGCCATGAGCAGCAGGGCGTAGTGGCCGACGCCCGCCCACGTGATCCGGTGTGCGACGACCGCATCGGTAAATTGGCCGACAATGCGCGGAAACTGCACGATGACCATTTGCGACATAATTATGGAAAATATAGACATGGCATACAGCCATTTGTTGCGCCAGATGAAGTGGCGGAGTAAATGCTGCGGATTGTCTATGACGACGCACCTCCGCCACTATTTTAACACAAAATTATTCCGTTAACCGAAGTAATTTTCCTTTCAGGGTTTTTTCGCGTGCTGCTTTTGCAGCGCAAAGTAGTCGTCGATCACAATCTGCGCCATCGGGGCGGCCGCATGAAATCCTTCGCCCGTCACGTTCGGGATGACGGCCGCGACGGCGATCTGCGGGTGGTTGTACGGCGCGTAGCCGACAAACACCGAGTTGTTTTTCAGTTGGTTCGCCGTCTCCGCCGTTCCCGTTTTCCCCGCGACGTTGACGGGGTCGTTGCCAAAGAAGTAGGTGCCGGTCCCCTGGCTGCCGTGCGTGGCCATCTCCAGTCCTTGTTGCATCAGCTTGATGTACTTCGGTTTCACGTTGACCTTGTTGATCAGGTGAGGCTTGAACACCTTCAGCACTTTTCCGGACGGCGACGTGATCT
>JAJZZT010000513.1 GCA_021797415.1 Bacillota bacterium | reverse complement strand
AACTGGGTGCCGAACATGGCACTGTCCATCGAGCGCGTGCGAAACCTGGGCAAGGTGGCCGAGGCGGCCATCTGCTACACGGGCGATATTCTCGATCCGTCGCGCACGAAATTCACCTTGAAGTACTATGTCGACCTGGCGCGGGAACTGGAGCGCGCAGGCGCACAGATCCTGGCCATCAAGGACATGGCGGGGCTGCTCAAACCGCTGGCCGCCCATGAATTGGTGAGAGCGCTCAAGGAGCACGTCGGGCTGCCCGTGCACCTGCACACGCACGATACGGCGGGGACGGGCGTGGCGAGCATCATGAAGGCGGCGGAAGCCGGGCTTGACATCGCGGACGTGGCGGTGAGCTCGATGTCCGGTCTGACGTCACAGCCGAGTTCAACCTCCGTGGCCGCCGCCTTTGCGGGTTCGGAGCGCGACTCCCGCGTCCGTCTGGAACGCCTGCATCTGCTGGCGGAATACTTTTCCGCCGTCCGCGAGCTGTACCAGCCATTTGAAAGCGGGCAGTTGCAAGGCGGCGCGGCGGATGTCTACGAGCATGAAATGCCCGGCGGCCAATATACAAACCTGCAGAAGCAGGCGGAGTCGATGGGGCTGGGCCACCGCTTCGGGGAGGTCAAACGGGCGTACCGGGAAGTGAACGACCTGCTTGGCGACATCGTCAAGGTCACGCCGTCCTCCAAAATGGCCGGGGATTTCGCGCTGTTTCTCGTGCAGAACAACCTCGGCGCGGACGAGTTGCGGCAACGTGCGCACGAGTTCGACTATCCGGCGTCGGTTGTCGATTATTTCATGGGATATATGGGCCAGCCACCCGGAGGGTTTCCCGCATGGCTGCAGCAGGCTGTGCTAAAGGGCCGCGAACCGCTCGTGGAGCGGCCGGGCGCGCTGCTCGCGCCGGTTGACTTCACGGCGCTCGGCATGCAACTCGGGCGCGAACTGGGGCGTGATCCGTCAGCGCAGGAACTGGTCGCCTACGCGCTGTACCCGCAGGTGTTCACGGAGTTTTTCGCCGCGCAAAACCGCTACAGCAATCTGTCCGTGCTCGATACGCCCACGTTCTTTTATGGATTGAAGCCGGGGGAGGAAGTGGCGGTCGACATTGCGCCAGGCAAGACCCTGATCATCAAGCTGATCTCGGTGTCGGCGCTGCGGCCGGACGGGACCCGCGTGGTGTTCTTTGAACTGAACGGCCAGCCTCGCGAGGTGGAGGTGGTGGACCGGGCGCAGAGCCAGGCGGTGGCGCGGCGGCGCAAGGCCAATCCGGCCAAGGAAGGGGAGGTCGGCGCCTCGATCTCGGGAACTGTCGTGAGCGTCAATGTGGAGGAGGGCGACACGGTCAAGGCAGGCCAGTTCCTGCTTGTCACCGAGGCGATGAAGATGGAGGTGCAGGTGCAGGCGGGACTGGACGGAGTGGTCAAGGAAGTGGCGGTGCAGGTGGGCGATGCAGTGCAGGTGGGCGATCTGCTTGCTGTCATTGAGTCATAAAGGACCCGTTTGACCTGCGGATTTTGTGCTGATGTGAACCTGGCTTGGTCTTGTCAGGGGAAGGCATCGGATGGTATGGGCAGTTTGCTCCTTGCCTCCGGTGCTTTTTTCTTGTATTGGACTGTCGGGACCTGCCGCGGCGGAGCGTGTGCATCGCCTGGAGGAGCAGGGAGTGATCAGGGGGTTTGCCGCGCTCGTTGATCCGGAAGGAGTTGGATGTGGTCTGGCGGCTTTCATTGCCGTGACCCTGGGACGTCCGGAACACCGGGAACTCTTTTTGCAGAAGGTGACGGAGATGCAGGAGGTGCAGGAGGTGCAGGAGTGCCACCACATAGCCGGCGAGGATGATTACATGCTGAAGGTGCGCTGCAGAGGAACGAAGGATCTGGAACGGGTCGTCAGCTGCCAGATAAAAAGTGTGCCCGGTGTTACCAGAACCCGAACAACCATCGTCATGAACACACATAAAGAGACTCCCGCGCCTCCGGTATTTCCCGAATACGGCGTAGATAGCTCGGAGCGATAACAGGAGGGCATGGACGCGGCTGGCCGAAGGCGATTGATGGCAGCAGGATAGCACTTTCAAGACAGAGGCGATTTGCTTGGATTTCCTTCTCAAGGGACTCGTCATCGGAGCATCGATTGCCGCTCCGGTCGGCCCCGTCGGCCTTCTCTTTATTCAGCGAACCATGTTGCAGGGCCGCTTTCACGGTTTTGTCAGCGGTCTTGGCGCGGCGACGGCGGACAGCACACCCGGTGTCGGGTGGAGTTATCTGTCCCCGTTATTGCTCACGATCGCCAATCCGATGACCATCCTGTCCTTTGTGGCCGTATTTGCCGCCCTTGGTGTGGAGAATTCATCACATGATTACGCCGGCGCCATTCTGGCCACCCTCGGCGTGTTTC
The DNA here is from genome assembly GCA_021797415.1 of Bacillota bacterium. The sequence continues at coordinate 2,365 of JAJZZT010000513.1, read as the reverse complement.
TCGGAAGTGCTCTCTGGTGGCTGATGCTGAGCAGCTTTGCGGGATGGCTGAGAGACAAACTCAACCGAACGGCGCTCCTGTGGATTGGCAGATCGTCCGCGGTCGTCATTATGGGATTCGGTATTTTGGGTGTCGTGAGCTCCGGCGTAATCGCGTGATGCAATCTTGAAAATGTCTTCTGCCAGCCGTCGCCATCCCCTTTGCTCCTGCTCGGACACCGCTATCGCTAAACTCGCGACGAGCAAAGGGGATTGCGCCGACCCAGCAAATTTTCATCCTACTGATGGTGGCGCGCTGGCGCCATGGGCGTCTATCTTGAAGATTTCCCCGAATCCTCTGTGGACTCGGGGAAATCTTTCGGAGTATCTGGAAAACCTGTGCTTGTTGCGCCGGCTGGATCACAGGATCAGATGGTGCGCCGCGTAGCATCGTGACGTGCGCCGTAGCATCGTGACGTGCGCCGACCTGCGTTACAGGCTTGAGACGGCCCCGTCGAGCGATTCTTCCGCCTCTTCGTTCCTGATGTCCGCAGTCGGCAGGGCGCTGGAGACGCCCCAGAAAAAGCTGATCAGCGCCCAGATGGCGACCAGGATCTGATCGTACGGCCCATGAATGGTCCCGTTGCCGCCGAATGCCGAACTGCCGAGCATGGACAGCAGCCACAGCACGGCGTAGAAGACCACCAGCCAGACGGACGAGCGGACCTGCTGCCCGAACGGCACGCGATCTTTTGGCATGATGCCGGAGAGCGCCAGGTAGACGAGCCACACGACGATCTGGGTGCCGAGCAGCCAGGCGTCGATTCCCCATCCCGTCCAATAGATGATCAGCGTGGCGATGATGAACGCCAGCGGAGCGATCGCCGACATGCCGCTGAGCTTAAACGGTCGGTGCAGGTCGGACGCCGTGCGGCGGAACGCCGCCGCCGAAATGGGACCGATAATATACGTCATGACGGTCGCGGCAGAGACGACGCCGACCAGTTTGCTCCAGGTCGGGAACGGCAGCGTCCAGAAAATAGAAAGGATGAACGACAGCCACAGTGCGGTCCGGGGAACGCCTGCCGGGGAGGAGATGCGTTTGAAAGCCGGGAAAAACGTATCGGTTCTCGCCCAGGCGAAGATGACACGCGCCGTGGATGACAGGTAGATGTTGGCGGTGCCGCTCGGCGACAGGACCGCGTCGGCAAACAGGATGTTTGCCAGCCACGCAAGGCCGAGCGCGCCCGCAAGGTCGGCGAAGGGCGCATTGTAGTTCAGTTTTGCCCACCCTGCGCTGAGCGCGGTGGCAGGCACGGCACCCACAAACACGATCTGCAGCAGTACGTACAGCACGGCGCCGACCAGGATGGCGGTGACGATGGCCAGCGGCACGGTCCTCTGTGGATTTCTGGCCTCGCCGGCAAAGTCGACCGCCTGCCGGAATCCGAGATACGCAAAGATGATCCCTCCGCTGGCGACGGCCGTCTCAATACCCGTGAATCCGCCCGGCGCAAACTTGTGGGCGGTGAAATTGCCCGCGTGAAACTGCGTGATAAGTACGAGGATGGTCAGTACCGGAACCACGAATTTGAGTGCGGTGATCCATGAATTCACCTTGCCGAACAGGTTGACGCTCCAGTAGTTCACGATAAAGAAAATGACCAGCAGGGCGGCCTGCACAAACCAGCCGAGCGTCGTCGGATTCGAGTTTACCGGATTGCCGAGCGCGGTCCACCAGTGCTGCGCGTATTGCCGCATCGCTTCCGCCTCGATCCCGGCCACGCTGGAGTACGCGATCACCGCCGCAAAGCCCATGAGATAACCGACAAGCGGCCCATGGGAGTAGGATGGATAGCGGATGATGCCGCCGGCGCGCGGCATCGCGCCGCCAAGCTCCGCGTAGACAAGGCCGATCAGCAGCACCGCGACGGCGCCGATCACCCAGGCGATCCACGCCGAAGGACCGGCCATCTGCGCGGCGACCTGCGCGCCGAACAGCCAGCCCGATCCGATGATCGCGCCAAGACCGAGGAACGTCAGGTCGATGAAGCTGAGTTCGCGCCGCAACTTACCTTCTTCCATTCATTTTCCCCCTTTTCTGAACCTTTCTCACCCAAGGGGAGCAGTGATAAAGTCCGCTGAAATTTGGATTATCACTTCTCTCGAAGGGGACTTTGCCACGTCCCCAAGGTGACGGTTCATGCTCGGCGGTGTGTCGCGCGGCGTTCGGCAGCAGGAATATCTTGTCCCGCAACCGAAAACGCCGGAGTCACCGACCAGCCACATCCCGCCGCCGACAATGGTGATCCGTCCACAACCGCGTGTGCAGGCGCGCGGTTGGCAACGAATCGCCAAATATTCGACAACAATGTGGACATATTTTA
>JAJZZT010000090.1 GCA_021797415.1 Bacillota bacterium | reverse complement strand
CGGATCGAAGCCGGCTTTGGCCATGCTGCCGTCCGTTTTCATCAATCCGGGCGATGTCGCGCTGATGCCGGTTCCGAATTATCCTGTGCTCGGAACGCATACCGCATGGCTGGGCGGTGAGGTTTACCGGATGCCTCTGCGCGAGGAGTGCGGATTTCTTCCTGAACTCGGTGAAATTCCCGCGGATGTCCTGCGCCGGGCCAAACTCATGTATCTGAATTACCCGAACAACCCGACGGGCGCTTCGGCCACGCGAGCATTCTTTGAGGAGGTCGTGGCGTTCGCGCGGCGGCATGAAATTCTTGTCGTGCACGACGCGGCATACGCCGCGCTGACGTTTGACGGCGAGCATCCGCTGTCGTTCCTGTCGGTTCCCGGCGCCAAGGACGTGGGGGTCGAACTGTTTTCCCTTTCCAAAGCGTACAATATGACGGGCTGGCGCATCGCCTTCATCGCAGGCAATGCATTGGCCGTCAAAGGGTTTGCGGCGGTCAAGGACAATATTGACTCAGGACAGTTCATCGCCATCCAGAAGGCGGCGGCATACGGACTGGATCACCCGGAAATCACGCGGCGGATCGCGGAAAAGTACTCGCGCAGGCACTCGCTGCTGGTGGATGCGCTGAATGCGTTCGGGTTTCACGCGGTGAAGCCGAAGGGCTCCTTCTATTTGTACACCCGGATTCCGAAGGGCGTCGAGGGCGGACCGCGTTTTAACAGCGCCGAGGATTTTTCGCAGTATCTCATCACTTCCATGCAAATCTCCACGGTTCCCTGGGATGACGTTGGAGCCTACGTCCGTTGGAGCGTCACTTTCGAGGCGGACGGCGAAGCCGCGGAACGGGACGTCATCGCGGAGATCACGTCCCGCCTGTCGCGCGCGCGTTTTGAGTTTTGAGCGTGCATGACCGTGACAGGATGCCCTGCGCATTGTTTTGCATAAACTGTGTGCGGCGCGGCAATCATGCTATAATGAAGCTTAATAATCCGAGTAGGGCGAGGGTAGGTACAATTGCAAATCAAAGATCTGGAATCGAAAAAGCTCACGGAGCTTTACAAGCTGGCTAAGGAATTTCAGATCCCTCATTATGCGGGGATGAAGAAGAAGGAACTCATCTTCGCGGTGCTGCGCGCACAGGCAGAGAAGGACGGACTGATCTTTTCCGAAGGCGTGCTTGACGTCATGCAGGAAGGGTTCGGATTTCTGCGGCCCATCGGTTACCTGCCAAGCGCGGAGGATATTTACGTGGCGGCGTCGCAGATACGGAGATTCGATCTTCGACCGGGTGATCTCGTATCGGGCAAGGTGAGGCCGCCGAAGGACAATGAACGGTACTTCGGATTATTGCAGGTCGAGGCCGTGAACGGCACGAGTCCCGAGACCGCAGCGGAACGACTTCATTTCCCCGCCTTGACACCGCTTTTCCCACAACAGAAGTTCATCCTGGAAACGCAAACGCACAGGTTTGCAACACGCATGATGGATCTTCTCGTTCCCTTGGGCATGGGACAGCGCGGGCTGATCGTGGCCCCGCCAAAAGCAGGCAAGACGCTCTTGCTAAAAGAGATCGCGAACAGCATCTCCGCCAATTATCCCAATGTCGACCTTTTCGTCCTGCTGATCGACGAGCGTCCTGAAGAAGTGACGGACATGCAGCGTTCGGTGAACGGGGAAGTGATCGCGTCGACGTTTGACGAGGTTCCGGAAAACCACATCAAAGTTGCGGAGCTCGTCCTGGAACGCGCGATGCGCCTTGTCGAGCACAGGCGTGACGTCGTCATCCTGATGGACAGCATCACCCGTCTGGCCCGCGCTTACAACCTCGTCATTCCTCCGAGCGGCAGGACTCTGTCAGGGGGCATCGATCCCGCGGCCTTCCATCGGCCAAAGCGCTTTTTTGGCGCGGCCCGCAATATTGAGGAAGGCGGCAGCCTGACCATCATGGCGACGGCGTTGATCGATACCGGATCCCGCATGGATGATGTGATCTACGAGGAGTTCAAGGGAACGGGTAATCTTGAATTGCATCTGGATCGGCGGCTGGCGGAAAAGCGCATCTTTCCCGCCTTTGATATCAGGCGTTCCGGAACGCGGCGTGAGGATCTGCTGCTGGCCCGGGAAGAGATCGACAAGATGTGGGCCCTGCGCAAATCCCTCGGCGACAATGCTGAGTTTACGGAAATCTTCCTGCGCCGCTTCATGAAAACCCGCTCCAATGAAGAATTCCTTGCGTCGCTCGAAGGCACTCAGGACTCCCGCGAGTCCTCCTCCGCGGCTCTCGGACGCGATCGCGAACAGCGGCATGTGAGCGCAAAGTGAAACCACCGGTGAAACAGCATCGCATGCGCATGGTGTACGCCGATTGCGATGGACGGATATTCGATGCGCCGGACATGCTCGCATTGGGCAGGACGGCCGACGAAGCCACTGAGTTGCGGTCGCGCGAATGGATTCCCCTGCCGGATGGGGCCACGCTCGTGGGCATACCGGACAGCCGTGCGCTCGGTCTCGATCCTGCGGACGGTTCGTTAAGGGCGTTGCCCGCCGAATATACGGCGGTTGGAGCGCTGCTTCCCCAAGGCTATACCCGGCTTTATCTTCCCGCCTATCACCGGGTTGCGTCCGTTCCGTTGCCACTCTTTGGCTACACGGCTGTGGGATACTCCCGCGGTCAGTTCTATGCGGCGGCCTCTGCCACGGACGATCCTGCGACATGGAATCCTCTGCGGTACGACGAAGCGGACGTGCATGCGCACGTGACGCGAGTGCTCGAAGAACACGCCAATCCGCTCTACGGACATTTGGCGGGATGTGCGCTGCGCTACGAGTGCGTGACTGCCCGCAATACGTTCTACTTTTCCGGCGAGGCCGCATTGCCCGTTTCGTCGTCGTGCAATGCGGGGTGCATCGGATGCATCAGCGAGCAACCGGCCGATGCGGGAATCCCGTCGCCGCAGACCAGGCTGACGGTCCGCCCGTCCGCCGGAGAGATGGCCGACATCATCGTCAATCATCTTTGCGCAGGCGGTCCGGATGCGATTGTTTCTTTTGGCCAGGGTTGCGAGGGAGAGCCGTCGTTGCGCGCCACCGATATCGCGGAGGCGATCAGGCTCGCGCGCAGGATGGTCCGGACAGGACATATCAATATCAACACAAATGCCGGTTTCACAAAGCAGATCAAGCAGATCGTGGATGCTGGACTCGATCTGATGCGCGTCTCCACGATCAGTGCGCTGGAGGATCACTACACGGCGTATTACCGGCCGCGCGGCTACACTCTGCGCGATGTCGAAAACTCCGCCGCGTACGCTTCGTCGCAGGGCGTGACCGTATCGTTGAACTACTTGATATTCCCGGGCGTGTCCGACCGTGACGAGGAAATGGACGCCATGATCGGTTTCATCCGGCGCACAGGCGTCAAACTCGTCCAGTTGCGCAATCTGAATATCGATCCTGACCTCTATCTGAACCGGATTCCGCCGCGCGCCGGCGAACCGCGCGGACTGCTCGGCATGATCGAGCGACTGCGCACGTCATGTCCGGGGCTTCGCATCGGGAATTACACGCATGTTCCCGCGTGGTATGCGCAGCCCGCCCGATCCGTGCGATAAAGAAGCGGGGGTGACGATGGCGGATGTCGACATCGTCACCCTACGCTCACCAAAAAACAGGCGGCGGCGTGGGAGAAGGCAACGTCCATAATTGTGGCACAAGTGTGAAGGCCAGTGCGGCGGTCAGGATGCCGATGGCCAAAATCCGTCTCTGCCATTTGCCCCGGTCGTAATTCATCTCTGCTCCCCCCTTGTCAGAACTTGGCTGCAGATTGATTATAAGCGAGCAAAATACTTCCTGGCAATGAATGTTTTGCATAATCCTAAACGTACTGTGCAGACTTGACAATCTCTTTGGATTTCATCAAGGATCGCGCATTATATGATTGACAGGTTGTTCTAGGCATGATATTTTAAGTATCGAAAGCGCTTTATAGAGGTTGTTCAAAAAGTGGGCAGAACTCTTTGGCGCATTGCCGCGTCATCGCCAGAAATGCTCCCTCACGTACCCAACAACGTACGCTCGGTCCGCATTTCTGGCTGCTTCCTTGTCCTGCGCGAATCTTACCTGCCCACTTTTTGAATAGGCACTTATATTGTATGGTTGTTTAAGTTATTCGGAATTATGCGGAAAGGGGGCTGTCAGACCGTTCATCCACGGCGGTTCACGTTTGAAAAGATCAGGGGAAAGAATTTCACCGCATCACGAAAGCGCTTTACGAAAGCGATTTCTAATCCTGCATTCGCGCTTTGATGGGAGTGGACGCAGTCTATCGGAGCCTGTTCAAAAAGGGGGCAGGTAAGACCCGCGCAGTGCAATGCGCCGGAGAGTTCTGACCCCTTTTTGAACGACCTTTGTCAGTCCAATTCGTGTGGATGAACTGATGTAATTTCATACAGAGGGGGACATCCGTTGAAACGGAATCGCTTTAATTCAATCGCTCTCGCCGTGGTGATGAGTGCGGGCATGTCCGGTGGCTTGCTGACGAGTGTTACGCAAGAAGCAAGCGCGGCGACCTCGGTGATTCCAGGATCCGTTGTGACCATCCCGGAACCGGGTATGCAGTCGCTTGATCCCGCCGCTTGGGGAGCTCAGATCCTGCTGGACCAGGGGACTGTGTTTGAAGGACTGGTTGGATACAACCTCCAATCACAAATCGTTCCGAAGATCGCAGCGAGATGGACGATTTCTAAAAATGGTTTGATTTGGACAT
>JAJZZT010000414.1 GCA_021797415.1 Bacillota bacterium | reverse complement strand
ACACTTTGTCCGGCAACACTTTGTCCGGCAACACTTTGTCCGGCAACACTTTGTCCGGCAACACTTTGTCCGGCAACACTTTGTCCGGCAACACTTTGTCCGGCAACACTTTGTCCGGCAACACCTTGACCGCCAGCTCCTTGTCAGGCAACAACATGTCCGGCGCAACGACCTGCGCGTCGTCCTGCGCGTCATCCCGCGCGCATCCGGCCGCCCGCTCCATCTCGATCGCTTCCACCACACGCCGCAATTCCCGCTCCGGATCGCGGAACCAGTCGGTGCTCCAGATGCGGCACAGTCTCCACCCGAGTCCCTCCAGCACCTGCTGCCGCAGCCGGTCGCGATCGCGCGCGGAGCGGGCCCGGTGATACGTCGCCCCGTCACACTCGATGCCAAGCAGATACCGCCCCGGCCGCTCGGGATCCACCACGGCCATGTCAATCCAGAAGCCGCCCGAACCCACCTGTGGATCCACACGGTAGCCCGCGCGGATCAACGCGTCGCGGACCTCCTCTTCAAACGGCGAGTCCGGTTCACGCCCGGACGGCGAGGGGACAGCCAGTCTTCCGGTTTTGGCGTATTGTAAAAACGCCTTCAGCGCCTGCACTCCCCGCGCAGATGTCTTGTCGAGATCCATATCGTCCGGAAGCAGGTTGGTGAACACCTCGCAGCGCAGCCGGGCCCGCGAGATGATGACATTGAGCCGCCTTTCGCCGCCGTCTTGGTTGATCGGGCCGAAATTCATCGTCAGATGGCCATTTGCATCTTTCCCGTAGCCGACGCTGATGAAGATGACGTCGCGCTCGTCGCCCTGCACATTTTCCAGATTTTTGACGAAAAACGCGTCACTGCCTCCCGTCGCAAAGAAATGCTCCGTCTCGGGACTTCTCTTGCGCAGCAGTTCCAGTTCCGCCTGGATGGCATCCATCTGCGCCGCGGAAAAGGCGACGACGCCCAGCGAGACGCCCGGGCTCTTCCCGGCGTGCTGAAGCACGGCCCGGGCCACGGCGGCCGCCTCGACACGGTTGGTCTTGCTCTTGCCCCGGTCGTATGCGGCATCGGGAAGGTGGTGATAGACAAGCCCCGTCTGTTCATCTGAAATCATGGGGCTGGGGAAGACAACGAGCTGATTGTTGTAGAATTCCGCATTGGACACGGCAATCAGGGATTCATGCCGGCTGCGGTAGTGCCAGCGCAGCATCCGCTCCGGCACTCCTCTTCCTGAAAAGAGGGTGAGAATACTCTCCACGTCGGCCGCCACATGCGAGGATTCCTCGTCCTCGTCGGTGCCTACGCGCTGAAAGTGGTCCGACGGGGGCAATTGGCGGTGATCGCCCACGGCGACGACCTGCCTGCCGCGCAGGATGGAGCCGTAGGCTTCCACCGGACGGACCTGACTGGCCTCGTCGAAGATGACCACGTCGAAGGCGGCGCTGTCCGGCGCGAGATAGGTTGCCACGGACAGCGGACTCATCATGAACACGGGCTTGATGTCCTGAATGGCGCGCCCCGCGTCTTTCAGCAGCTTGCGGATCGGCATGTGCCGCCGGATCTTCTGGAATTCGCCCAGCAGAACGCCCACTTGCCCGATGGCGCCGCGAGGCGGAAGGCCCTGCCAGTGTTTGACGGCGATTTCCTTTTGATTGATCCGCAGGTGCCAGCGGTCGAGCTGCTGGTAGGAAGCGACCGCGTGATGGTGCTCCGCGCCGGAAAAATCGTGGAGTTCGGGATGATCGCGATACGCGCGCTCCACAAGAGCCTGGAACCAGGCGCGCTCAAGGACATGCGCCAAATGGCCGCGCGCCTGCTCCCACCGCTCCGCCACGGGCCGCAATTCAAGCAATCCTTCGTTTTGCAGACGTTCTCCCAGTTGATTGAAGCGGACAAACAGGGAGAGCGCGCTCTGCCGTCGCTCCCAATCCCCCAGCCATTGGTCCAGTTCGGCGAATGACTGCGCGCCCAGAGAGGAACCGTCAGAGAATCGCGCGCGGTCGCTCCACGCGAGTTGCCGTTTCCATTCCGCCAGTGTCCGCTCCCAGTCCTCCACAAGGCGCGCCAGCGTATCGGCGTGCTTGCGCCAAATCGACTTGCCGCCGTCCGCCTCCGCAAAGCGCGCGATCCAGTCCGCTTTCGTTCCGGAAGCGAGGCCGTCCGCAAGCGCCAGGGACCAGGCGGCCCACTCCGCCAGCAGCCTCCAGTCGGATTGCGCACCCCGCCAATGTCCGCCGAACGCGCTCCTCGCCAGCCCCTCCTGCGCGCGCAGCGTCTCTTCATGGACCTGTGCCTGCTCGATCGCCGCGAGGATCTCGATCGCCTCTTCGTTTGCCAACTTTGCCGGCTGCCTCAGAAGCGCGGCGACACGCCCGCGGGCCCTGCGGAACTCTCCGCTGAGCGCGCGCAGCATCCTGCGACCGTGCTGGCGCAGGACGGCCAGGTCGCCCTGCGCGGGCTCCTGCCAGGCGGTGTCTGTCAGTCGCCTGTCAAACCGGGCGTGCAGGTCGGCCAGAGCCTGAAGGGAATCCCGGATGGCGCGCAGGTCTGCCCGTCGCTCCGCCCACACAGCCCGCGACCAGCCGGCTCCGTCCGGCACGGGGCTTGCCGCGAGTTCGCGGATGGCGCCAAGGAGATAACGGACAGCCTCCTGTTCCGTGGAATCCGGCGCTCCGCAGGATCGCGCCATGTCCGTAAGGTGTGCCGTCAACTCCGCGACAAGCCCCCGCCCCTTCTGCAGCAATCGACGGATCTCGTCCTGGTCCGACGGCATAAGCACGGTGAGCCCGACGCCCCAAAAAGGCTGGTTGGACGGACACCCGATCTCCTGCAGCAGATCCTGCAACTCCCCGGCCAGCGCCTGTTTTCGCGCATATTCCTCGCCCGTCCAGGTTCCGTCCAGGCGCATGGCCGGGGTGTCCTCCGGAAGCCTGCCGCGCAGGGCGACAAGCCGGCCGAGCGCCTGAAACGGGGTGAATCCCGTTTGCCCGATCGGCTCGTGCAGGAGCTTCACGTGGGTATTCAGCCGGTCGCGGTACGTCTTTAGCATCGCGAGTTCCGCCACCGACGCGGGCGCTTCCGGCTGCTCCATCTGCCATGTCCTGCGCAGTTCATCAAGCACGATCTTTTTATTGGCCTTGTGGCTGTGCAGTTCCAGACAGGCGGAACCGAGCCCGGTCTCGTCCAGCCTCGATTTGACCACCTGCAACGCGGTCAATTTTTCCGCGACAAACAATACGTGTTTGCCGTCGTGCACAAGTTCGGCGATCATGTTGGTGATCGTCTGCGATTTGCCTGTGCCGGGAGGCCCCTGCACGACGAGGTTGCGTCCGCGCTTGACGTCCGTGATCGCGAGCACCTGGGAACTGTCGGCGTCCTTGATGGTGTGGATGTCCGTCGGAAGCAGGTGTTCGTCAATCTGCTCCCCGTCCCCGATGGCGGCCGGGGGCTCGTCGAACCCGTCGCCGAGCAGCCTCTGCAACAGAGGGTGGTTCAGGGGACGCCGGTCCTCCGGCCACGTGTTCACGTCGAGGTCTTTGTACATCATGAATTTCCCGAATGAGAAAAACCCGAGGCAGCAGGCATCCGGTTCTACTCTCCAGCGCGGCTTGACCGCGATCGCCCGCGCGACTTCGGAGAGATACGCCCCGGGATCCCAGTCATCCATCTGTTCGGGAAACTCGGGGAGCTTCAGGCGAAACTCCCCTTCGAGCCTTTTGTAGAGCGAATGGTTTTCGACAAGCTCATCTTCATTGTATTGGAGACGGTACCCGTCCTGCGCGCTCAGGCGCAACAGAGACACCGGAATGAGAATGAGCGGCGCCCTCAGCAACTTCGCCGTCTCCGTATCCGTCTCTGTCCAGGAGAGCATGCCAAGCGCCAGGTACAGGACATTCATGCCCTGCTCCTCTATGTACGTGCGGGCGGCGTGGTAGGTGGCGAGCAGCCTCTTGTCCAGTTCATCCTCGCCGTAGGGTGTCTGCAGTTGTGGCCGGCGCGTGGTCGAGTGCGCAGCCGTACCGGCGACGTCGGCCTGTGGGCGTGCGTCGGCCTGCGGGCGTGCGTCGGCCTGCGGGCGTACGTCGGCCTGCAGGCGGGCGCCGGCCTGCGGGCGTGCGCCGGCCTGCGGGCGTACGTCGGCCTGCGGGCGTGCGCCGGCCTCTGGATGCGCGCTGTCATCGGAACTGTCATCCGGGGCGGCCACGGGCGCTGCGACAAAGGAGAAAGACTTTTTATCACGCACGAGAAGGCGAAAGATGTCGCCGACACTGCCGTCCTGCAACGCGAGCCCCCTCGTTTTCAGTGAACGATAATTCAGCAACGGATTTCGCAATGTCAGATCCAGAAGGTCCGCCCTTGCGCGCTCCAGTTGATCCGCAATTCGCGGCCGGGTTCCCTCCAAGTCGATCCCCCCTGCGGCAATCGCATCATTCGACATTTTTTATTATTATAGCCCCGATTCTCTGCAGATTCGACATGATTTGCCGAGATCCATATCGTCCGGAAGCAGGTTGGTGAACACCTCGCAGCGCAGTCTGGCCCGCGAGATCAAGTCCATCGTAGAACCTTGTACAATTCGCCATTTCTGTCGTAGGATATTCTACGATGAGGTGATCCGTTTTGGTCGCAATATGGCTCGGCTTCGCTTATGCGGCTGCTTGGACGTTCGGCTTTTTGGCGCTCTGGCTGCTCTATGCACACTACCGCAAGAGAAACGGCGCCAAGCGGGCGGACCGGGTCGGATGGTGGATATTTAATCTCGCAATCCTGTTCGTCAGCGCCTTTTCCGCCCA
>JAJZZT010000057.1 GCA_021797415.1 Bacillota bacterium | reverse complement strand
GAGTGATCAGCGGGGAGCGCGAGAGGCAGACACTCTCGGTGTTGCTGACGACCCCGCTGTCGCCCTTGGCGGTGATCCTGGCCAAGTGGCTGGCGTCGATCTCTTTTCTGTCGCTGCTCATCATTATGACGCTGCCGCTGTACAGCATCGTTTTTCTGTTTGGCGGCGTCGTGCCTTCCCAGGTGTTCTCGGTGTTCGCCCTGCAATTTGTGGAACTTGGCGCAGTGGCGAGCGTGAGCGTGTTCTGGTCGACCTGGCTGCGCCGGACGCTGTGGAGCACGGTGATGTCTTACGCCACCGCTTCCTCGGTGTTTCTCGGCCTGGCCGTGGCGGGCTATCTGGCTGATGCGGTGGCGGCGCACAACCCGGATCAGGCGATCTGGAGCTATCTCGCCGGCGTCTGTTATGCGCTCAATCCCGTCTACATGCAGGCGAGTCTCGAATCGAGCGCGGGATTTCTCGCGCCCAATTTATATAATCCCGCACTGGCCTCCATCTTTCACACTGTGCAGGAGCACGCGCTCTCGGCGCTTCCCGCATGGCTGCTCTTCATTTCCGTCTATGTCCTCGGCAGCGCCGGACTGCTGCTGGTGTGCGCCATCCGGCTGCGGCCCGGCAGTTTTGCCATGGCCGCGCGGCGTCTGGTCCGCTGGATGTCGCGCTGACGGGAATAACGGGATGGACCTCAATTTACAAGTCCCATCGCCTGTGATATGGTCAGCGTATGTTCGCCTGCAATGGGCGTTGGAGTGGATGGCATGAACGGAACGGCTGTGTATATTGTTGCAGCGGTGATCATTGTCGTTGTCGTCGTGGCGCTGCTGTCGTACTTGACAGCGCGCCAGTTGCGCAGGCACGAAGCGCAACGCCCGCCGCACGCGACGCGGCGCAAACCGTCGAATGAACGGACTGCGCCAAACGCTGCGCCGGATGACGCGGCGACCGTCTTGGATCAGACGACGGCTGCGCCGGATGACGCGGCGACCGTCTCGGATCTGACGACGGCTGCGCCGGGCGATGCGATGACCGTCTCGGATCAGACGACGGCTGCGCTGCAATCGGGGACGGACCTGGATCAGACGTCGGAACAGGCGGATTGGTCCGCCACCGAAGCGCTGTCCAACGTCGCCGCTGCAGAGTCCGCTAAGCGGACGGGGATGAATCAGGATGCGGTCGGCGAGGACCCGGAAGATGGCGTCGTCGGGCATACTGATGAGGAGCAGATCATCGGGTTATCGGCGTATGGTCCGGATGGCAGCGGGTGGGATGAAGTGCTCGGCCGGCAGCGGAGGCTTGACGTGATGGACGGCGGGGACGCTGATTCTGATGACGTGTCGCGCAAAGAGGCGACGGAGCCGAACGGCAGACAGACGGATGACCCGGCGATGGAGCCGAACGGCAGGCGGACGGACGGTGGACAGACGGATGACCCGGCGATGGAGCCGAACGGCAGGCGGACGGACGGTGGACAGACGGACGGAGCGCGGACCGTGAACCTGCAGAGCGATTCGGTTCACTTTCCCGGTCAGTTGGCCCCGGACGATTTTCATGCTCTGCTGCGGCGTCGTCTGCAGCACCCGGCTGTGCTCGGCTGGCTGGTGATCGCGGCCGACGGCCAGTTTCGCGACGGTGACCAGGTGTACGACGACCGCGTGCTGGAACTGCTTCACACACTGGCGGCAAATGCGCGCGAGACCGCGGCGACAGTCGGTCTGACGGCTCCGCGCGAAGTGGTGATCAGGGGATCCGAAGGGGTTATCTGCGTGGTGTCCGCGAATCAGATCGAGGCGGGTCGGACGGAATCTGTCGTTGTTTTTGTGGAACAGGGCGGCATGTCGCCTGGCGAGGTTGCCCGTCGGCTTTGCGCACAGAATGAGGAACCGGTGGACGGCGCGACGACGGGATAAGAGGAGGATGGCTTGCGATGCGGGAACAAGTGGAGGCCGTGATCGACAGTCTGCGTCCCGCGCTGCAATCGGACGGCGGTGACGTGGAGGTGGTCGGCGTGGAAGAGGGCGTGGTCACCCTGCGGATGGTCGGTGCGTGCAGCGGCTGCCCCATGTCGATCATGACGTTGAAGATGGGCATCGAACGGGAGTTGCGCAGGGTGGTTCCGGAGATCGTCGATGTGATCGCCGTATGACCGGTGCGCAGGCGACCGCACATGAAGACATACTGTTGTTCGCATGTAAAAATATAGGTTATCCCATATCCCCTGATGAAGAGCAATCTGATGGGAGAACACAGTTTGGAAACCTGTTCAACCTCTTGTAAAGGCGAGTGATCGTGAAGTGGCTATCGTTCAAGAAGTGACCGATCAAACGTTTGCCGCGTTCATTCAGGCTGAGCAACCGGCGCTGATCGATTTTTGGGCCGAGTGGTGCACGCCGTGCAAGATGCTGTCGCCTGTTGTCGAGGAACTGGCGGGGGAACTGCAGGGAAAACTCGTTGTCGGCAGGCTCAATGTCGACGATAATCCCCGCACGGCGGCCCATTACGGCATCATGAGCATTCCCACGCTGCTTGTCTTCTCGCAAGGGGAGGTCGTTCGTCAGATCGTCGGGTTTCTTCCGAAACGCCAGTTGCAGGCGAAACTTGCCGACCTTCTGCCGGCAAACTGACGGGTTGCGACATCGCGATCTTTTTGCGGCCGGACTGCGAATCCCTCCGTCAATCCGGCTGCGGCGGGTACAGGATGGGCGGCAGCCACAGCACGATGAGCGCGGCGATGCCGATGATGAATAGCAGTGCGAGAATATTGAGGACGACATCATTCATGTCACTTAACCGTTTGAACATGGATCGTATGCCCCGTTTCCTGAGGGACATGGGATCGGATCGTCTGCTGAAATTTGCTTTATCCCATGTCCTGTGGAGGTGTGTTCACTCACAGGATAGACAAACGGGTGCGGCGGCAAACCCGGGAGTATGGGTCAATCAATATCCTCCGGAATCAGATTACCTCATATCCCCCAGATCTCCCAGACTTTCGTAGGCCGCCGCGAGCGTGGCGTCGATGTCGCGTTCGGTGTGGGCGGCGCTGACAAACCACGCCTCGTATTTGGACGGCGCCAGCATGACGCCGCGCTCCAGCATGGCCCGGAAAAAACGGGCGAACAATCGGCTGTCGGCGCGACTGGCCTCCTTGTAGCAGGTGACGCGGTCAACGCCAAAATACAGTGCAAATGCCCCGCCAAAGCGGTTGATCGTGACAGGAACGCCGTGGCGCGCCGCGGCGGCGGCCAGTCCCTGTTCCAGCCGTGCGGCGAGCTTTTCCATGCGCTCGTACACGCCGGGCTGTTCAAGAATGTCCAGACAGGCCATGCCCGCCCGCACGGACGCCGGATTGCCCGCGAGCGTTCCGGCCTGGTAGGCTGGGCCAAGCGGCGCGACCCGTTCCATGATGGACCGTTTTCCGCCGTACGCGCCGATCGGCAGTCCGCCGCCGATAATCTTGCCCAGCGCCATCAGGTCGGGACGGACAGTGTTGTACTCCACTGCGCCGAAGCGAAAGCGGAATGCGGTGATGACCTCGTCGAACAGCAGCAGCGCGCCGTGATCGCGCGTGACGGCGGCGACCTGTTCCAGGAAGCCGTCCTGCGGAGTGACTATCCCAAAATTGCCCACAACAGGCTCGACCAGCACGCACGCCACTTTGGAACCGTGCACCCGCATCGCGGCGGCGAAGGCGTCCGCGTCATTGAACGGGACGGTGATCACCTCGTTTGCGACTGCAGCGGGGACGCCCGCGCTGTCCGGGATTCCCAGCGACGACGGTCCGGATCCGGCAGCCACGAGCACGAGATCGGCGTGGCCGTGGTAGCAACCGGCAAATTTCACGATGTGCGTGCGCCCCGTGAAGGCGCGTGCGACGCGGATGGACGACATGACCGCCTCTGTGCCGGAATTGACGAACCGGACGCGCTCCAGTTCCGGGATGGCGTTTTTCAGGCGTTCGGCAAACAGTGTCTCCCACGGCGTCGGCGTGCCAAAGAGCGTACCCTCTTCGAGGGCCGCCGCAACCTCTTCCCGGATGTGCGGATGGGCATGGCCGACGATCACGGGACCGAATGCAGCCAGATAGTCAATGTAACGGTTGCCGTCGACATCCAATACGTGGGCGCCCTCGCCGCGCAAAAGGGTGACGGGTGCGCCGCCGCCGACGGCGATGTAGGAACGCGACGGGCTGTTCACGCCGCCGATGATGGCCAGTTTGGCTCGCTCGTGCCATGAGGCGGACTGTTCATGGTTCATTTGGATTCGCTCTTTCTGGAATTGTTTTTGCGGGTCTGACTTTTTGAACAACCTCTTACAGAAGCCTCGACCCTTTTTGGACAACCCATTCATTATAACGCCTACGCACGAAATCGCAGACAATCTGGTATACTGAACCGACAGGTTTTCATCGTGCCGATGGTGTGGTACGACGGTACGGAAACCTAACGTGACGATGCAACGCGGGAAAGTGATGGAAAAGAGGTCATGAACGATGACTGCGGCGCGTTTTCGCGATCTGCCGGCCATTCACCTGCTGCTCGCGCGGCAGCGCGCGATGCGCTGGATGGATGCGTACGGCCGGGAGCGGGTAGTGCAGGCGGTCCAACGGGCGGTTGACGAAGCGAGGGAGCAGTTGCGGGCGGGGCATGCGCCGGACCTCGCTCCGGACGCTGTCCTGGATGTGGCGGAACGCCACCTGCAGGCGGCTGTCAGGCCGCATTTCCAACCGGTGATCAATGCGACGGGAACGGTGCTGCACACCAACCTGGGGCGGGCGCCGCTGGCTGAAGAAGCGCTTGCGGCG
>JAJZZT010000052.1 GCA_021797415.1 Bacillota bacterium | reverse complement strand
TTCCGATCTTGTAGTAGCTGAGCGCCATGCCGCTTGTCGCGTCGATCGAGGCATTGATGTTCTGCTGTTGGCCGGTCGGACTGGTGTACGTGAAGGCGAACCAGTAGTTGGCCGGACCGTTGTTCTGCTGGTTGTTGTACGATTCCTGATTCAGACGGAACGAGGCGGGGATGGCAAAATCCCGCCTGACGATCGCCAATGCCTGTGCCTGTGTGAGCGTTGTTCCTGTCTTTGTCTGGGCAAAGGCAGGGACCGCTGCGCCGGCGGTTCCGGCGGCCAGCACGCCGATTGCCATGACAGCCCACGCTCTGCCGATGCGCTTTCTATGTCGTTGGTTGGTCATTTTGACGCTCTCCTCTCCTCTTATAAACCCCGTTCAAATGGGAGTCTTACCCGCCCCCTATTTGAACGGGGTTTATAAGGGGCTCTTTTCTCCGGATTTCTTGCCGTCCGGTATCCTGATGCCAGGACCGTGACCGCCCGACGGGGGCCGGACAGTCACGAGTCTGTCAGATGGTAGACGGACATGGCGGGGGAAAGGTTACAGATTTGCCCGCTTATTTTTTGCCGAGAGCGTCAAGTTCCCGTTTCGTCCGGCGGATCTCGTCCATCAGTTTTGCCTGGGCCGCGTCTGTCGCCGGTGTCTCAAGCCCCATCAGATAGGCCAGATGGAGTTCCAGGCGGGCGATTGCGTTGCTCGCATCGCGCGTGACAGGTTGGTCCGCGCGCGCTGTGCGCTCGGTCCATTCGCGGTAACTGCCGCGAAACGCCTTTGGCCGCCCATATTCCCAGAACACGATCGCGTTTGCGATCCGGTCGGCGAACATCCTGTCGTGGCTGACCAGGACGACGGCGCCGGGGTAGGCGATCAGCGCCTCTTCAATCCGTTCGCGCGTGTCGATATCCAGATAGTTGGTCGGTTCGTCCAGCACGAGCAGATGCGCCGCGGACAGATAGAGCTTGATGAACGCGATGCGGCAGCGTTCGCCCAAGCTGAGACCGCCGACTGGCGTGTCGATCTGGCCGGACGGAAACAAAAAGCCCGCCAGAATCGTGCGCGCGTAGGAGGTGGTCATCGCGGGAATGGCCAGCAGCGTGTCGAGCACCGTCTGCGACGGGTCGAGGCCGTCCAGTTCCTGGGCGAAATAGCCGATGCGCAGGGCGGGGTGGCGCGCGATCTCGCCGGATGTCGGTTGCAGGACGCCGGCGATCAGCTTGAGCAGCGTCGATTTGCCCGCCCCGTTCGGCCCGAGTACGGCGAAACGGTCGCCGCGCTGGATCGTGAGCGAGAATGGATGCAGGATCCTGCGCGAACCGTACGCATGCTCGATGTCTGTCAGTTGGACCAGCATCCGCGCGGCGAACGCTTCACCGCCCAGTTCCATGCGCGTGCGCGGTCCGTTGTCCGGGCGCTCCACCATGCGCTGCTCCAGGCGCAGGAGCGCGCGTTCTTTCGCCTTGAAGCGCGTTGAGTTTTTCTCGGCCTTCTTGCGCTTGTAAAAATCGATTCCCGCCGCGTCGTGCGCGCGCCGGTACCATTCACGGTAGTGCGCGATCGTCTCCTGCAAGGCGCGTTTTTCCCGCTGCTGCTTGTCGTAGAGCGCCTGCGCCGCGCGCAGTTCCTGTTCACGCCAGGCGTGAAACGCCGTGTAACCGCCCGCAAAGCGCCGCGCGCCGTGCGGCGTCAGTTCGACGACGGCGTGCGCGACGCGGTCGATGAACATCCTGTCGTGCGAGACGAACAGCACGGTCGCGCGCGTCTCACACAGCCAGCGTTCCAGCCAGTCGAGGGATTCCGCGTCAAGGTGGTTGGTCGGCTCGTCCAGCACGATGACCTCGGGGTCGCGCAGCCGGATCGCGGCCAGTTGGACGCGCGTCTTCTCGCCGCCGCTCAGTTGCGACAGCCGCGTGTGGCGCACGGCCGGCGGGAGGCCGGCCCAGGCGGCGGCCGATTCGGCGCGGTGGCGCACCGTGCGGGGAACATCCGGCGTACAGGGCTCATCCAGGGCGGCGCGGTGCGGCATGCCCCGGACCGCCGCGTCTGGCGTACCGGGCGCCTCCAGATAGGCATGGCGTGGCATGGCGCGGACCGCTCCATCCGTAGACAGAGCTTCCCGCCTGACGGAGGATCGCGCTATGCCTTCTGCCTCCGCCTGGGCCGTGGCGTCAAGGTAGGAGAGCACGTCCAGGCCGGTTTCGTCCTCCAGTTGCTGGCGCAGCCAAGCAAAACGATCCAGCGGAACGCCGTGCAGGATGCGGCCTGCATCGAGCGGGACGCGCCCGAACAGCGCCTCGATCAGCGTCGTCTTGCCGGCGCCGTTGCGTCCGATGAGCGCGACGCGCTCGCCCTGTTCGACGCTGAATGAGACATCTTCGAACAACACTCTGCCGGCGATTTCTTTTTTGGCGGATTGGATCTTGATCGCGTAGGCCATCGTGACCACTCCTTCATCTCATCCATGGGTGCATGAGATTCCCGGAACGATGGACGCGCGCAGGCGAGGCGAACTTCGTGGGGAAGGAGTCTCCCATTCTGGACATACCACTTCCGTTCGCGTCGAGCGGGCGTCTGTGCGCCGCCGGGAATCGTTTAGCGAACGGTTGCGTTTCTCATGTCCGGGAATGGATACCTCCTTTTGTCTTGCCGCCAGCATATCACGGGGATTCGCGCGGAGCAAGCGGAGCGCGGAGTGCACGAAGCGGGTACATGGGCACGCCTGAAAAGCGCGAACCAAAATCCCTGCGCGAATCTTACATGCCCCTTTTGAACAGGCTCTTATAGACTGGGTTTTCCTACATGCATTCAACACGAGGGCAATTCATGTGTATTCTCCCTAATCATGCCCATTCGGATCGAGGGAATGAATAAGCTCAAAAATCCGCACAGGATCAACAGCATCCCGGACGCCACAAACACCGAAGACGGTGATGCCTTTCCCATCAGCCAGGAACCCAGCAACAGACCAAGCGGATCGCCCA
Source organism: Bacillota bacterium (assembly GCA_021797415.1). The sequence continues at coordinate 1,824 of JAJZZT010000052.1, read as the reverse complement.
AATTGGCAAAAAGGATGAAGCCTGCCATGACCCTACCGCGAATCTCATTCGGAGCAAGAAGCTGCAAAGTCGTGAAGACGGGAATGCTCATCATGGCCGTGACGAGTGATGAGAAGATGAGCGCCACAATGGCCTCCGGCAAATTGCGCGCGATCGGCAAGCTCGCTATGGCCGCCCCGGATCCCACAAGGGCTATGAGCGACAACTGCCATAGTGTGAGTTTGCGCGATGCCCAACTTGACACAATCGCGCCAAGCATGCCTCCCAATGCAAACGCCGCTTCGAGATATCCATAGCCGCGCAGGCCCGCGTGCAACACGGAACGGCTGAAAACGGCTGTGAGGATTCCGACGGGTCCACCCGAGAAGTTGATAAATCCGACGAATAATGCAAACGTCCTTATGGATGGGTTTTTAAGAACAAACTGCAATCCTGCGAAGCTGTCTCTGAGGAACCCCCAGGCGCCCTTGCGCCCCGCAGCGCGCATCAGTGGGATTGATAAAACCGAGATGGATGCGGCTGAAATGAAAAATGAGATGCCGTCGGCGATGATGGCGCCGCGCGGTTGCATCATGGCCACCAGGATACCGCCAACAGCGTAGCCGACCAGCGCAATCAGTTGAGACACCGCGCGCAACAGGCTATTTGCGATGGTCAGCTGCAAATCGGCATTCGGCAGTATTTTGGGCAGCACGGCATTTTGGGCAGGGCCAAACAGGAAGCCATTGCAGGTCAGCAAAAATACTGCCAAATAGATAAGGAACCGATTCCCATCGTTGAGCGCTATGGCAGTTGCGACACCCAGGACGACCGCGCCGCGCATGACGTCCGACAGAACCATGACCATCTTCTTGGGCATGCGATCAGCAACCGTGGCCAACGGTTGCGACAGGACTATGGATGTCACGAGGGGGATAACGGGTACAACGGCGGCGCTTAACGGGGAGTTTGTCCTTTCGAGCACATACCACATCGTGGCAATCTGAAACAACATGTCACCCATCGACGAAATGATGCGGCCTCCAAGAAATACGAGGAATGATGGAAGTTTCACCAAACTCCAGTATTGCATTCGAAGGGAGTCGCTTTTCTTAGTTTCGGAAGTTGTAGTGTCTGCCATTGGGTACTCCTTTGACTCAAGGATCCAGCAGTTCATTCGCATCCTTGAGTCGCTCCTGCAAAATCGAGTGACGAGTTCGCTTGCCGACTTCAACCCTCAATTTACCCGTTCTTTCGGCGTTCCGTCGTGGTCTAATTTTGTGGGACCAGTTGGAACTGACTCAAGCGATCCAGGCTCAGTCGGAAACCCGCCAAGTGACCTTTGACGTCGCCCGCTGCCTTCAGGCGATGGTCGTCAACCGTCTCATGGACCCGTCAAGCAAGTTGAACCTACTGAACTATATATAAGATCGACCTATTCCACTGCCGTCTCGATGAGACGGCTAAGTTCTGCCCGATCAAGAAATGGAGCGATCTCCACCAGTTGGTGGGCATCAGGTGTGGTCATCATAACGCGCGACACGATGTGCGAGAGAGTCGTTTTGCTCACGAAAGGTGCTATGCTGTTCAATGAACTCCAATCCCACGACTCCACATTCACATCAATCGCGAGGTGATCCAACATCTCACGGTCGAGAAATGGAGCGAGTGTCATGACGACGTGTCGATTGGGCCTTTTATCCGTGCGAACACCTTGTACCAAGATCACAAGGGACTCCCGGCTTACAAATGGTACGATTTCAATAAGTGTATTCCAACTCCAGCCGCCCTCTTCAATTTGGCTCACAAGCGCATCCAACAATGAACGTTCAAGAAACGGTGCGA
>JAJZZT010000560.1 GCA_021797415.1 Bacillota bacterium | reverse complement strand
AAGGGTGGTCGCCCCCTGCTCCAGCCAGTGCCCCCAACTCGGGAATGTGGTTTGGGTGGCGACGGCGTAAGCTAGGTCGGCCCTCCCAAAGTCTGTCAACGTATGCACCACATACTTCGCGCCGAGGATCCCCGTATCAATATGCCGGTCCGTTTCCTCCACTTTTCGCACCAGGTTTTCCAACACGAGTCCCTGTTCCTCATCGTCGACCATCCCTTGGTACAGTGCGCAGGACAGGGAGGTCTGACAGTCACCTCGCACGCTGCCCGTAGCGAGATCAAGGAAATTCTGGCGAAACGCCGCCCGAATGCGCTGCGCCAACTCGCCATACTGCACGACATCCTCCGCTCTGCCGGTGAGGGCCGCCGTTTTCGCAAGTATGCCGGCATCCACGTAAAAGTACGCCGTGCTCGTCACCGCGGCCGGGCATGGAGAACTGTTCGCCTCCCCCGTGGGAGGACACCAGTCGCCGAGTCCAAATCCGGCCACGTATTCGCTCGACTGGGATATCACAAACCCCAGGTACGCTTTCATATTCTCATAGACATCCTCAAGCGCGGACGAGTCGCCGCAGTATTCGTAGATGTACCAGGGAATCAAGAACAGCGCGCTGTCCCACGCGGGACCCACATTGTATCCCCAGTCGCCCGTCGGAACAATGCCGGGCAATTGGCCGTCCGGCCGCTGGGCATCCTTGAAATCCTGCAGCCATTTGGCGTAGGCCGTCATGGGATCAAAGTTAAGCAACACCTGCTCCGCAGACAGCAAGGCGTCGCCGGTCCAGCCGTTTTTCTCACGGTGCGGACAATCGGTCGGAATCCCGTGGTAATTCGTCAGCGTCGACCAACGGGCGGCCTGCTGGATGCGGTTCAACAGGTCATTGGAACAGGCAAACTCGCCCATCGATGCGAAGGCCGTGTGGACGACGCGGCCACTCAGGTTTGCGAGCGTCGGCGTCCCGGGGAATCCCGTGACCTCGACATAACGAAAGCCATGGTACACGAATCGCGGTTCCCAAACCTCCTCGCCCTCGCCCTCGCCCTTCAATGTGTATCGGTCTGTCTGAAATTCTCCGCTGTGTACGAAACCCGCATTCTGCGCCAGGTTGATATTCCCGTCTTCTTTGAGCTCCTCTGCGTACTTCAGCGCAATCTCGGTTCCAGCCGGCCCGCTTGCGCGGATCAGCGCCCATCCGGACAGGTTCTGTCCCAGATCGTAGACCCACGTGCCCGGCTCGACCTCTTTGAGCGCAATCGGACGGATCGTTTGGCACACCCGGATCGGCGTCATCTGCTGTGATTTCAGGACTCCTCCAGGAGGCTGAACCTTTTTTGCCTGCATCCAGGAGCGGTCATCATAACCGGCCCTGTTCCACCCCGTTTTTTCCTGCCGCGCATCGTAAAATTCACCGTTTCGCAGCCCGTCGAACACAATCGGACTCTCCGCGGTCATCCAGTCGGCTTCGCTCGTGATGATCCGCTCTTCGCCGTCGGCAAATGTAATGTGCGCTTGCAGGATGAACTTCGGCTGATCGCGCCAGGGGGCTTTTTCGAAATTCCACACCACCGTCGTGAAGCTGTTGTACCAGCCGTTGCCAAGGATGACCCCGAAGACATTCTGCCCCTGGTTGAGCGCCTCTGCGATATCGAAGGTCTGATAGAGCACGGTCCGGTCATACCGGGTAAATCCGGGAGCGAGCACCTCGTCTCCGATCTTCGCGCCATTGATGTACAGTTCATGATATCCCAGCCCGGACAGGTAGACTCTGGCGTTTAACACCTCTTTGGAGATTTCAATCGATTTGCGGAACAGCGGCGCAGGAACGGCGTGATCGACGTCCGTTGCGCCGTTTGGATGACCGATCCACGCGGCCAGCCAGTCGCTCTCCTTGAGCAGTCCCATTTCAAACGAGGCGATGTCGCTCCACTCCGACGCGCGACCGTCCTTGTCCCAAACGTGCACCTTCCAGAAGACCTTTTGCTTGGAGGCCAAACGTTTGCCGCCATAGACGATGTGGATGGACTTGTCGGAAGCCACTTTCTCCGTGTCCCACAGATCCGCCTCGTTGGCTTCCAGCCTCTGTCTGTCGGTGCCCGCGAGAATCCGGTACGCCGTTTGCCCCTGCGCCCTTTCCTTCGAATGAAGCACCCAACTGAGACGTGGTTGCGGGGAGTCGACCCCCAAGGGCTCCCTCAGATAATTGCAGGTCAAATCGCCGATTTTCATCTTATGCGCTCCTCCGTTTATGGCTCTCCCCCGTGCATCAGGACTTCTTCAGTTCGCCCCTGACTTTTTCACCGTTTCTCCGGCGCCGATGCGCTCTCGCCACTGCTCTGCTTTGCTCGTCAATTCCGCCGTGAGTTCGGGATACTGATCCTTCAGATTGATTCGCTCGCCCATGTCTTCGTCGAGGTTCGCAAGATGAACGTCGTCCTCCACTGGCGCGCCCTCTTCGAGCTGTCCGTTCAGGACCAGTTTCCACGGTCCCTGGCGCACCGCCGTTTGCCGCCCCATTTCCCAAAACATCGCTTCATGAGGAGAGGGCGCGCGATCGGTCGCCATGGGCAGGATATCGTGCCCGTCCAGCTCATATCCGGCCAAATGTCCGCCCGCCGCCTGAATCAGCGTCGGAAAAATGTCCACAGCCATGCCCGGTTCAGCGACGACCTGGCCCGCCGGGATCCGCTGGGGCCAGCTCATGATGCCCGGCACGCGAATGCCTCCTTCGTACAGGCTGAACTTGTGGCCCTTGAGCTTGCCGACCGTTCCCCCGTAGTAGGGGTCTTCCCTGCCGTCCAGCCAGTTGCGCGTCTCCCGCGAAGGACCGTTGTCGCTCTGGTAGAATATCAGCGTGTTCTCAAGTATCCCCCGCCGTTCCAGTTCATCCAGAATATCTCCGACGCCGTCGTCCACCGCGCTCAGCATCGCGGCCATGATCTGGCGGTCCCAAGGCAGGTCCGGGAAGCGGTCGGTGTATTTTTTCGGCGCGTGCATGGGATAGTGCGGGGCGTTGTACGCGACATACAGGAAGAATGGCTCCTCCTGTCCGGCGGTCTTACGGATGTATTCCACTGAATGCTCGGTGACCATTTCTGTAAAATACTTTCCGTTGTCGTAAAACTCCGCTCCATTTTTCCACAGGTCGTGCATGGGATTCACGTCCCCACCCATTCCCCAGTAATAGATGTGGGAATAATAATCAATGCAGCCCGCCATGAACCCCATCCACTCGTCAAATCCGTGGCGATGCGGCCGGCACGCCTCGTCCAGGCCCAGGTGCCACTTCCCGAACAGAGCGGTTTGATAGCCCAATTTCTTCAGTTCGGATGGAAGAGTCGGCACCTCGGAGGACAACCCGGTTGTGGTGCGACGCCCGCCCAGAATCGAGCGGACACCCGCGTGGGCCGGATACCGGCCCGAGAGCAGCGCGGCTCGCGAAGGCGAACAGACGGGACTGGCGGAATACCAATGGGTAAACCGCACACCCGATTGCGCCAGTCGGTCGATGTGGGGCGTCCGAAAGTCGGTGGCGCCCATGCAGGACAAATCCCCGTACCCCTGATCGTCGGTCATAAAGACAATGATATTCGGCCTGTGTTGCCCGGACATCTCGATCACTCCCATTTTGAAAATGGTTCCTGCCAGTCTTCGCCATCCCCTTTGCTCCTGCTCAAACACCGCTTCGCTAAACTCGCGACGAGCAAAGGGGATGACGACGCCCCAGCAAACTTTGTCCATGGCGCTAAACTCGCCGGGCACAGGGCAGGGCGTCGGTCCAGCAAACTTTGCCCATGGCGCTAAACTCGCCGGGCACAGGGCAGGGCGTCGGTCCAGCAAACCTTGCCCATGGCGCTAAACTCGCTGGGCACAGGGCACTGGCGACCCGGCAAACTTTCATCTCGAAGATGATGGTGGCGTCCCAGCGCCAGGGGGGTTCATCACAGGAATGACACCTCAAGCGTCACGATCTGTTTCGGCCCCGCTTCCACGCTCACCTGGCGATCACTCCATGGCGCGCCGGCGACGACGGTTTCATTCAGGTCCAGCAGCGCCGCCGACTGGAGCGGGCGGTCAAACGTGACCGTCCCCTTTACGGGAACCGACCGCGCGTTAAACAGGCGGACCACCCCGTGTCCCGGCCGGTCCTCCGCCTCCTTGACGGCCGAAACGATCAACTCCGGCGCGTCCACGTGAAGGTAGGATTTGACCCAGGACAGATCCGGCGTCCGGCGATGCGGCGTTTCATATTTCACCTTCCCCATGGGGCGCTGCACGGACCGGACGCCGCCCACATACTGCTGGTGCTCCCGGAACAGCGAACCCGCAGCGTCGCCCTCGACCGCAAACGGCCGGATCGCATACGCAAACTCCCGGTCCCCGAGCAGTTGTCCGCCGTCCGTGTCATTCATGCCGACCACCCTGCGGATGCTGCGCAGCAGCGTCAGAGCGACGGTTCGCTGCTCGTTGTCCCGCACCGCCGCTTCATACAGTCCCTTGCTGTAGATCGCCAAGCCGGTGCGGTCGTCGGCCAGGGTAATGATACCATTGTGCGGAACGACCCCGCTGAACTTCTCCAGGTACTTCGAGTAGTCCGGATGTTTGACGTTCCTTTCCACCAGGTCAAACGGCGTGCTGGTCTGGAAGCGGTCCGTCCGGATTCCCGCGGGGAAAAGCACGCGCAGCCTGTGATCCCGCACATTGTTTTTCACATGGGTCCGGCAGCGCAGGACAGGATCGTTTTTCCTCAGGTCGAGGTCCGTGGTGATTTCGAGACCAGCCAGAGTCGCGCTGCGCCGCGCATTCCCAGCCTGGATCTCTTGCGGCACGCG